>JANMGN010000094.1:0-3309 GCA_031374645.1 Chitinophagales bacterium
CACGAATTTCTTTTTGAGCCAAAGGCGGCGTTGAAAGTCTTCGAGTTGTGCCAAAAAAGTAATGATTTTGGTCGCAATGCTTTTTATGGCACGTACTTTTGCAAGTTGCCTGATGAATGTTTTTTCATCATTCGTAGCAATGTCGTCGAGTAGTAAGACTTCATTTTTGATAAAAAAATCAAGTTCTTGGCTCAAAAACTTACCGAGGTCTTTGTGTATAAAATAGTCAAAACTATTGCGAGCGGTATAATCTGTGAGGTGTTTTTCGAGTAGGGTACGGTCTTTTTGTTTTTCGGTCGGTGCTTTTGTGAGTGCTTCGGTCACAAAATCGGTCGGCAAATTTGCTTTGATGTATTCAAAAGCGGCAGTATTGAGGTCGTTTTGCGTCGTTTTTTTGTCCATCGGCTCATATCGAAAAGCGATGCGCAGGGTGTCGCCTTCGGTAATCAAAGGCATATCATCGGCTATGGCAAAACGACGGACTTTGTCGGCTGCGGTTTTGTTGTTGTTTTGCTCCGTTTCGGCTTCTGAGAGTTCAAAAACGATGGTTTTGGGTTCATTTCCCTTGGTTTTGAACTGATATTTGCGAAAATACTCCGAAGTTTTGATGTAATATTGATCCGCATTCGCCCAATGCAATTTCACTTCTTCGCCATTGTAAGGAATAGCGTAAGTCGCATCGTTTTTGTAACGACGTTTTGATACAAAATCGCCACCTTCATAGTATCGAGCAAAGAACTTAGTGAGTGCCGAAAAGACATCATTTTCTTCGTTGTCGAGGTTGGTAGCGGCTTGTGCAATTTGTTCTTTTATCTTGCTGACTTTTGGCGAAGTATCGGGTTCTATGTCATTTTCTTTTAGGGTTTTGATTAACTTCTCCAATTCCGTTTCAAGTGTTTTTATTTCCTTAGTGACGTTTTCCGCAAGGGTAATTTTGACTTGTGGCACGAGTTCCTTTTGCAAAAAGTGGTCAATATCTTTGCGTTTTTGGTTCATGATGCGGTAAATGCCAAAATCGAGTTCGGCATGATCGAGCATAAAAATCTCTTGGAGCGTAGAGATGAGTTTGTTGTATTTAGGATTGGAATTTTGATTTATCATAAAACGGGATAGGTGTCTTTTTTAGATTTTATTTCAAAAAAAGTTTTATAGCTTTTTCGATTTTTGTTTTTATTTGTTGCCAAGATATATTTTTCAATGGCTCGGGATCAATTTGAGTTTCGGCATCTTCAAAATAAGCCAAAGAGCGCAACACAAAAAACGGATCGTTCGCTTTGTATTTTTCAGCAAAGAAAGCCAACATTTCATCTAATTTGTAGTGGTCGAGTAATTCTGCAATGTCCCAAAAATCTTTTTTCACGCCTCTACTCGAAACTGCTGCTAACTTCATGGCTATAATATCAGGAACAGAAACCATGCGAATATCATCAATAATTTCGATAGGGCGTAGATAAGGAAAGGGCACAAGTACGCAATCTATTTTTACCTCATTGATATATAAAAATAGCATACTATGAGAACTTGATTTGAGTTCTGCTTGTGGAAATCTATTTTTTATTGCTTGAAACAGTTCCAAAGGGACAAAAGGCACATTGCTAAATAAATCAATATCAATACTTAACCTATGCCCAAAACGCAGGGCAAGATTTATACCATCAACCAAATTAAAGTCCTTTAAATCACGAAGTTGCATGAGTTGTTTCAATAATTCCAAAGTTGTGGCATCGACTGTCTGCGATTGTAACATACGAAATCTTCTTTTTTGAGGTTAAAATAAAAGCACATAAAATGAAGGGTCTGTTTACTAATATCAGTTGCTTTCACGATTTCTGTTTGTATCGTTTTTTTACCATAAAAAGCAATCGCAGCCTTGAAATCACTCAAACCGCCATAATTCATCACTTTTGCAATCACAAAAGTTTTGTCTTTTTCAAAATCAATTTTCTCAAAATCAACGTCCCAAAAAGGAAGTTTTGAAATTTTATTTTCTTTCATATTGCAAAAATAAGAAAAAAATCATTTTTTGTTAAGTTTTTTAAGAAACAATATGCCATTTGATTGTGAAAAGGTCAAAGATATTGCTTTTTTGCTGTATTCGCAATCTAATATCATTGATTAATTGTTGGCGACGATTGGCAATATCATCTTCTAATGGCGTAAAAATTAAGTTTTTTAAATACATACAAACAGCATACTCTCCTACCCTGCGGGAAAGTATGCTGTTTTGCTTAGTAGTAATGTTTTGACAAAGGTAAGGAAAAAGATTGGAATTTTAAAATTATAGCCCCACATCAAAACCCAAGTATCTATATTGTCACTTTTGTACTTCTTCTCGTATTAGTTACGATGTTTAAATAGCAACGCAAAATGTAACTGTTTCATTGGAAGACTACAAATCGTCATCATCATCCCAATCATACTGTTTTGGGCTTTCGCCAATTTTTTGGGTAATTTTATACTCTTTTGGTTCTTTTTCATTTTCCTCAATATCCAGTAAGATTACATCAAATTTCCAGCTCGCGCCAAAATCAAAATAATATAGGATTTGTTGCCCTTTGTACAGATTCGTTTCCCCTATTTGTACCATTGTGGTACGAACTCCTTCATCTCCATCAGGTGACCAAAACGCAAATGAGTTATAAGTTGCCCTTTTACCCGTCAATGAAAAATAATAGAGGTGGTCATTGTCAAAATCAATGGCATCTTGAATGGCTAAATGTAAATCTTCAAAAGTATCAGAACCTGCAATTTCTATAATGCGATATATCTCTTTTCCAAAACTAACTTTAAACCTATAAAGCCCTTTTCGCAAAGGAAAACGCATTTGTAAAAGTGAATGTTCTGCTTTTAAATCTGGAAAAGCGATTTTAAAAGCATCTTCAAAACGCCCCATTGGTTCTTCTCCTTCTTCTAAGTCAAAGTAAGCATCAATCAAGCGATTTTCTAAACTCCACTCAAATTGAGATCTTTCTTCAAACAAAATAGGTAATATCAATGCTCCTTGGGTAGTCAATGACATTGCTTCATAAGGATAGGCATATTTATTTTTAGGTGCATCGACCAAATTTTTATCCCAAAATAGTTCCATGCAACCAAACGCTGACATAACTTCTTCAAAAAATTTATCACTCGAAGCCCTTTCTTCTCCTTTTCGTTTCAGTTCGCTACAAGATATTGTAACTGCCTTATTGGGTATATTTTTCTTCAAGAGTTTTTTAAGTATACTGAAGTGAAATTGGTTTTCGGATTATATTAAGCAATAATTTTTAACTTTGCTTCAAAAATGAATATGGTAACTTTATCAGAAGA
>JANMGN010000110.1:0-10470 GCA_031374645.1 Chitinophagales bacterium
GTTTGTAAATCAGCTTTTATGTTTTTTTTTTCTTCAAAAAAAAGGTCATCATCTTTTTTTATTACAGGTAAAGAAAGTCTAAAATTAGTTCCTTTTTCCTCAGAAGAGCTTACTATTATATTGATATGATGCAAATCAAGAATACTTTTTACCAGCGAAAGACCAATTCCAGAGCCTTTCTTACGCTCTTTTTGTGCGCCTCTATAAAAAGGTTCAAAGATGTGAGGTAAGTCATTTTTACCAATTCCTCCCCCTTTGTCTTTTATTTCTATCTGAAAATTGTCATTGTCTGTAATATCAATAGTAGCCCAAACTTTGTGGTCTATGGAAAATTTACAGCCATTGTCCATCAAATTCATTAGGGCGGTAAGTAAAAAAAACTCGTTGCCTTCTATTTGAAGTTGGTTTTCATGTTTGGGTAAATTTTTTATTTCTACAAAAATATGATAATGCGGATTAGCTTTGAGTAGGGTAGTCCGACTTTGATAAAGTAGCTCATCTATACGAATTTTAGAAAATTCAATATGGCTTACCTCGGAGTTTAGCTTTGCCAATTGTAGCAATTTTTCAGCTGTATTGCTAATATCTGTAACATCTTCTTGCAAAGAGAGCAAGATTTTCTCGTATTCTTCCACCGAACGAGGTTTGTTAGCAGCAAATTGTAGCTGAGCGTCCATGATAGAGATAGGATTTTTTAACTCGTGAGAAACATTGGAGATAAAACTTTTTTGCATCTGAAAAGCATACTCAATCCTATCTAACAAACGATTAAAAGTGCTTATCAAATAAAATAATTCATCTTTATTCTGGTCTGTTTTGATGCGTTTGCTCAGGTCAGAAGGCAAAATAGCTTCTGCTTCTTGTACGATGCGCAACACTGGTGTCAAAGCCTGTCCTGCATAAAACCATCCGCCAGTCGCTACTGCCAATATCACAAATAGAAAACTTAGAAGTAGAATATTTCCCAACTGATTGAGCTTAGAATAATCAGGCAAATCTTCTGTGACAGCAATATATTTTTTGCCAGAAGGCGAACTCAATATCGTTCCAAAGGCTTGATATTCGCCTCGCATAAAACGACAATTATTCATACTGTAAATACGTTGCAACTCTTGTTGAGAAACTGCCGTACCAGAAGTATTTACTGTAAAAACACAGTTGAAATTTTCATCATAAATAGTAGTATTACCAACGGAAGGTAGCGATAGGTCGTTTTTTTTATTGTCTAATAAGATTGGTTTTATATCATCTTCATGGCGGAGTATCATCGTAGCAATCATAGTTGCTCTATTTTTTAAATGTGTAAAAAACTCATCATCAACGTGTTGTTTGAATTTTTCAAAAATAAATAGCAACGCTAAAGCAAATATACTTGCGCATATTACAATGAATTGAAGCGTTAAACGAGTACGTATTTTCATTAGAAAAGTATATTTTTTCTTGGTAGTGTTTTAAAATGTATGATTTTTATCATCGCACTAAAAAAGTGGCAATAATGACTTAATTTTGTAGTATTTATGTGCGAAATAAAAGTAAAAGTAAGTTGCCACCATTGCCACAGTGTAAAAGTTGTTTGTTCTGCCTGAACAAAAGTAGAGTAGTGAACCACTGCCGATTGTACGAACGTCAAGCTACACTTGCACAAAACCCAATGTTAAGCGTAGTTTTATTTTTCGTCATAGATTTACAATAAATGAGATTGTTCCGTTTCGTCCGTCAGAAGGCCAAATGCCTGGCCCTGGATAAAATAATGGTCTTTTCGTAAAATATTGATTGTCTGTTAAGTTGTTTAAACTTGCCTTTATTGTCAGTTGGTTTGAAATTTTTAAGCTACCGTTAATGTCAAGTAGTCCATAAGCTGGTACAAGACCAACAGCCCCATTTGCGATAGGTGTTTTTGTGTTTAATACGTCTGCATAGTTTTCAGAAGTGTAACTATATAAAGCAGAAAAACTTAGCTTTCTGTATTGTAGCGATAAGCCATTTCTTGAAATTACAGTCGGTACACTTTCTATTTTATTGCCTTCAATGTTTATGTTAGTATTTCCAGATTTTAATGTTCCACTTGTATATTTTCCGTCCATTATTGTAGTAGAAGTAAATAAAGTTAGTCCTATATATTTTGATAAATTCCAATTCCCTTGCATAAATATTTCTAAGCCCTTTGTTAGTGAGTTGCCTATGTTGGTACGATAAGTATAAAAACTTCCGTCATTGTTTGTCTGTAATATTGTACCAAAGCGATTGTTGTATTGTAATGCAAAGGCTGTTATGTCCCATTTCAGAAACTTGTAGTTTCCTCTTGTCCCAATTTCTGCATTGTAACCATTAGCATCTTTAATATTGGGGTCAACTTTTTCAAACGCCTCAATGGGTATAAGGTCTTTGAATATCATTGGTCGGTAAGTTTGAGAAATTCCGCCATAAAATTCAGTATTCTTATTCGTTTTGTAACTAAATGAAGTACCCAAAAGCACAAAGTTTCTTTTTAATTCAAGTGGAATTTTGTCAGTAGGATAATAAATGATTATGCCACTCATTTTACTATTGCCTGTTTCATATCTTGCCCCTGCATTTATAGAAAATTTATCGGATAGTTTAAAGTTATTTTCTGCAAATAGTGCAATATTCTGTGTTTTCAAATACACATCTCTTCCCCAAGTTGGGTTTGTCAATGTCAAATCATAATCGCTACCTGTTGTTCCTTTTCCTTGTTGTGTTCGGTGTAAATTATTGTTCATCAACTGTACACCAAAAGCAAGATGGCTGGTTTGCTTTCCTAATTGATAGCCTTGCAAAATTCTTAACTCATTGGTATAACTGTTAAACTCATCTATATCTATTTGCCTTGAATTGTACTGGTTTGTAGTTGTATTGATAGTATCTTTTATTGTGGCTGGTTTGTCAAAAAGCACAGAGTTTCTTGCTCCAATTACTGCCGAACTTGTAAATTCCAAATTAGTTTTATCAGCAATTTTCCACTTTACATTAAATGAAGGTACGTTAATGGTTGGACTAAAATAGTTTCTTGAACGAGTAGCTTGGGTTGGGTCTGATTGAAACATTGCATCTGTCAAAGGACCGGGTATTCTGTATAAATAACACGACCTTGCCCATTCTGCTCTTAATGAAAGTTTAGAATTTACGTCATAATTCAAAATGATACTTTCTGCGTCATAATCTGTATGCTCATTTTTTCTGTAACCTTCTCTTGACTTTTTGGTGATGTAGGCATAGTATTTTAGTTTACCTATTTTACCACCAATGGCATTAAAGCTACTCAACAAATTGTATGAACCAACCGTATTATAGCTTTCAAAATTTATTTTCTTTGTTGTGTCAGGTTGTTTGGTAACATAGTTGAGCATGCCACCAAATTGAGCTCCGAATTGCAATGAGCCTGTACCCCTTACCAGCTCAATACGTTCTACGCTTTCCAACGGAATACTGTAATGACTGGCTGGATAAGCATACATATCAGAGTTGGTAATTACGCCGTCTTTGCGATTATTAAATTCCCAACCTCTGTGAGGATCAAGTCCTCTGGTTGATATATTGATTTGATTACCTGAACCGTCCATATCATACACAAAAACGCTTGGTACTTTGGCAAATATTTGTCTTCCTGTTTTGTCGGTAATATTTCCATCAAACGATTTTAGGGAAATGACCTCAGTTTTCTTTCCATCAAAAATATAGGTGCCTACAACAGGATGAAGTCTGGTAATATTATTTCGTTGTTCTTGTTCAACTACTGTAATCTCCGAAAGTTGGCTTACTTTTGAAGTGTCTATTTGTGTCTGCCCAAAAGAGCTTTTTGTTAAAAACATAAAGCCTAATAAAAATATCTTGTTCATTCTTTAAAATTAGAAAAAATTGGTAGTGTTTTAAGATGTATGATTTTTATCATCGCACTAAAAAAGTGGCAATAATGACTTAATTTTGTACTATTTATGTGCGAAATAAAAGTAAAAGTAAAGTCACCATTGCCACAGTTCAAAAGTAGTAAAAATGGCAAAAAACGAACAGGACAACAAAATTTTAAGTGTAAAGATTGTAATCGTCAGTTTCAATATGATTACTACTATCAAGGTGCAGACCCAAGAGTTAAAATACAGATAATCAGGCACTTAGTTAATAGTAGCGGCATAAGAGACATTAGGTTATCGAATTTTACTTCTCTATTTTCAGAATGTACCCAACGCCAAAATGCGTATGAATTAGTTTTGGTTCAAAATTTTTATCAATTTTATTCCTTATATAATTGACATAAACTTCTATCACGTTCGTATTCACTTCTTCGTCAATGCCCCAAACACGGTCTAATAATTCTGCCTTTGGTATTACACGCCCTTGATTACGGATAAAATACTCTAACAGCGCAAACTCTCGTGGAGTGAGTACAACTTTTATATTATTTCTCCAAACTTCAAGCGTAATGAGATCCATTTTTACATCAGCAAAAATAAGAATTTTTTGTGGCTCAAAAATTTGTTTATTGCGTCTAATAAGTGCTTGAATACGTGCCAAAAGCTCGTGAAAATTAAATGGTTTTGCCAAATAATCATCGGCACCAGCATTAAGACCAGCGATTTTATCTTCGGGTTGATGTAATGCAGAAACAATTAGAATAGGTGTTTGAATGTTAAGTTGTCGCAATTGCATACACAGTTCTATCCCGTTGATATTTGGCATGACAACATCACATATAATAATATCATACTCATTTTGCTGAGCAAAACGTTTTCCAGTATAACCATCAAAGGCACAATTTACTTTTGCTTGCGTTTCTTCTTCTAAAAAAGACTGTAAGGATTGCGCTGATTTGTGCTCGTCTTCTATAATTAAGATTTTCATTTGCAAATATTGGTATTTTTTATATCTTTTTATAAAAAAAAGACCTTAAATATCAATTCTAAGGAAATTCTTATAACTTCCTTATACGCTTTTAAGGTATCGTAGCTTTTTTTGGTAGTATCTTTGCAACGTAAAAAGCAATCAACCGCTTATTTATTCATCTAATTATTTTTTCAACAATAAATAGTTAATTTCTATGACTAATTTTAGATTTTTACAAACCAGTTTTATAGCTGTGGCTCTTTTCGTAGCTGCACTTACACTCAATTCATGCTCGTCTGACCCAGTTGAAATACCTCGTGCAACAGCCGAGTACGATGCCAAATCCATTGTAGAATGGAATGACAAATTTTTAGAACTGGAGCGTTATGCTGCGGGCTATCGTCCTGGGCCTGCACCGAGAGCCTTAGGTTATATTGGTTTGGCTTGTTATGAGGCTTGCTTACCAGGTATGCCAACTTACAAATCAGTAGCAGCAGGTATGGGAGCAAAAGTTCCTGAAGCACAAGCAGGAGCTGCTTACCATTATCCTACGGTTGTAAATGCGACTTATGGCTACATGATGCGCCAATATTTTACAGTTATTACAAGTATGACAGCTGCACAATTGGCTGGAATTACTAACCTTTCTGACAAACTCAATGCGCAATACAAAGGAGAAGTAGATCAAGCTACTTTTGAGCGTTCTAAAAATTATGGCGAAGCAGTAGCTAAGGCAATTTACGAATGGTCAAAAACAGATGCTATCGGTCACGATCATCACTTAGACCCTTTCAAAGATGGTATTGGTAAGTACAAACAAAGCTCTGCACCAGGTAGCTGGGTACAAACTATCCCTGGTCCTGTGAAGCCGATGTTCCCAGATTGGGGCTATGCACGTGCTTTTGCTATCAAAGACGCAGATAAACTATGTAAAAAACCAATACCTTATAGCGAGAACAAATCTTCACAATTTTATGCACAAGCATTAGAAGTAAAAAATACAGTAGAAAGTGCTGCTTATGATCAACGTTGGTTAGGTTTCTTTTGGTCTGACGATTTAGTAAACTTAACATTTAGCCCTGGACCTCGTTGGACAGCTATCGAAAATCAGGCACTTTTGATAACTGATGCAAACTTAGAAAAAGCAGTTTATGCTAATGCAAAAGTAGGTATGGCTTTAAATGATGCTGCGGTTGCTTGTTGGTATTCAAAATATACTTACAACTTAGAGCGTCCAGAAAGTTATATCAAACGAGTTATGGATCCTACTTTCGAGCCAGCATTATATAATCCTTTATCAACTGACAAAGGTGTGACACCAGGTTTTCCAGCGTATCCATCAGGTCACTCGACTATGGGTGCTGCTGCAGCTGAAGTTTTGACAGACCTTTTTGGTTCGAGCTTTGCAATGAGCGATTATTGCCACCAAGGTCGTCCTGACTTTGAAGGTAGCGATGCTCGTGCATTTGGTTCTTTCTACCAAATGGCAGAAGAAAATGCTTATTCACGTATTCCATTGGGTGTTCACTACCGTATGGATTGCGAAGAAGGCGTACAATTAGGCTACCGTTGTGGTCGTAAAGTAAATCAATTGGATTGGAGAAAATAATTATTTCTATTCCAATTTTATTTATAAAAAAAGCGATTAACAGTTTCTGTTAATCGCTTTTTTTATTAAATATCACAAATTTTCAAGCATTTTTCTAAAGAAACTAACTTGTTTTTGTTGGTAGGAATAAACTCTTGCGCCACAAAACCTTTGTAGCCTGTTTCTGTAATTGCTTTCATAATCGCAGGATAATACAACTCTTGTGAATCATCTATCTCATGACGACCAGGTACTCCGCCTGTATGATAATGCGCAATATATTCGTGATTTTCTTTGATGGTACGAATAACGTCGCCTTCCATAATTTGCATGTGGTAAATATCATAAAGCAGCTTAAATTTATCAGAACCAACCGCTTTGCACAACGCTACGCCCCAATCCGTTTTGTCGCATTGGTAATCTTTATGGTCAATTTTACTATTCAAAAGCTCCATGCAAATCGTAATATCGTGTTTTTCAGCCGCTTTCATCAATTGTCGTAATCCGATTGCAGCATTGCCTACACCCATTTCGTCGCTCAAACCATCACGATTTCCAGAAAAACAAATAATTGTTTTTAAGCCCATTTTGGCAGCTTTGGGAATAATATTGAGGTAATATTCCGTCAGAATTTTATGATTTTCGATATGATTAAAACCTTTTTTGATGTGAAATTCTTTGCCAGGAAAAGTAGAACCCATAGACGCTTGCAAATCGAATTTTTTGGCAGTTGCCCATTCTTCTGGTTCAAGTAAATCGATAGCCGATAAGCCCATTGCTTTGCCTTGCTTACAAAAATCTTCCAAGGGAATATCATCATAACACCATCTGCACGCAGAGTGATTTATTTGCCCTTTTGTAGGCAAATCTAAATGATTTTCGGCAGCTTCTAAGCGATTTCCAAGACTTTCCGCTATAAATGCAGCAGCGGTAATACTTTTAAGCATATTTCTACGTGTCATTTTTTTTCGTTTTTATAAATAAAAATTGTTTATTCTGGAACAAAAATACATAATATTTTTTTAATTATAATATTATAGTATAAAATATGGAAAAAAAGCTTTAATTGACAAATCCTTCTGGTATAGTATCAAAATAAGTATTTCTACCCATAAAGACACAAAATTTCTTGGTAAGTCTTTTTAAATCGCCCCTACCTCCTTTTAAAGGAATAAAATTGTTATCAAATAAACCAGTATTAACTATTCTAACAGCGACAAAAGTTCGCTCTTTTTCGTCTAATAAAGCAAATCTGAAGTTGTTAAAATAGCGCATCCAAGTTGTTACTCTTTCATTATGTAGTTCAATTGTTTCTTTTCTGGTCAAATTTTCTTCAAAGCCTTCAATTGAATTGAATTGTGACACCCAAATAAGTAGTTCAGAGCCTTCTCCTTGCACAAAAAAATCTTTCAAATCGGAGTATTGCTCAATCGCTTTTCGCACGATTTCGATTTCTTGTTCTGTAACTAAACAAGGAATAATTTTTCTTAAAACGACCCTTGCTTCTTGAGGATCTTCGTAAATTTCAAAACCATTTGGAACTTCTTCTATCAAATCTGAAAAATTAGTAGATTTTGTTATATAATAGCGAATACTTCCTTTTACAGTTGGTACAGCTCTAAAATAATGGGTTTTTCCTTGTCGATTAGTATAGGTTAATGGCATGATAAAAAATAAAAGGTTTTTAGGTTTTTTACTTCAAATAAATATATAGTTTTAAAGCTCAAAAGTAGTATTTTTTTTAGATATTTGCACTTAAATTTTAATATAAAAATGACTATACATTTCGGACTTGCTTTTGACGATATTGTTTTTAAGGTAGAAAAAAATACTATTGATACGTATTATTTGGGAGAAAAAGGATTTTTACAGCTTTTGGAAACTTGGCTTGGGTTGGCAGGAGATGTCGAAGACAATGAATATTTGCGTGTAGAACGATACCGACAAGCACTCCTAATACACGGAAAATCAAACGATAATGTATTTTATAAAAAGTCATTTGAAGCAGATGCGTTTTCTACTGCAAATTTTTTGTTACAACGTCGTGATGAACTATCGCTTGCCAATTGGGATTTTTCTGTTAAAGAAAATACACCAAAACGCTTGTTGGTTTTAGCCGAATTAGAATACATTTTATCAGAAATGGGAGGTGTCGCACGTGGCTTTGCAGAGCGTTTTTTAGCCGTTGAAAATACTTGTGAAGACAGCAAAATTATTGCTGATTTAGATGTACAAATTGTTTTACACGATGCTTTTGATTTGTTCCCTTTTTATTGGCAGCGTTTGTTACAAAATTTCGATTTTGCGTCCATTTCTTATGTAGAAAATAATACAGAACTTACTGATTTAGAGGCTTTTAAACAAAAATTGACTACCAATCCTACTTTGCAAACAAATGCCAAATGTGATGGTAGTTTGCTGATTATAAAAGGTAAAAGAGAAACAGATTTGGCGGTTTGGTTAGCGAAAATTTTGTCAGAAAAACCTGATTTTCAGCCACTTAATCTTATTCCCGAAGCCAATCAATTATTGGATAGTGCGGTGCAACAAGAGGGACTTTCTCGTATGGGAATTGCCTCGGCTGCTGCACGACCTGTTCAGCAATTATTGAAATTGGTAAATGTTTTTTTGTGGCAACCGATAGACCCTTTTCGCATCATGGAATTTTTGTCGTTGGCAATAAAACCGCTTGATGATAGGCTTGCCAAACGTTTGGCAGCAGTTATGGCAAACAAGCCTGGGATGTTGTCCGCAAGTTGGTATATTGCTTTGAGTAAGTACGAAGCGGAGTTACAGGAAAAAAAAGAAGCTGGCGAAAACATTGATATTCAAGCGATTATGAAACAATACCGCTTTTGGCTTGACCGTCCTCGATATGACGCAAACGAACGTGTACCCAAACGAGATGTGATAGAAATTTATGAATATTTAGAAAATTGGGCGCATAAAACCTTTTCTGATTCAAATAAACAGATGTCGCTTTTGACTTTGAGTGAGCAGGCTCGAAAAATAAAAGAATTGCTGGTAGAGTTGCCCGAAACGATGCTTACTCGCTTAGAATTAGATAGGATTGTCCGCACGATTTATCGCCCATCGCCAGTGACGATTTACGAGCGAGAGGCTGGTGCTTCGCCTTATATTCATCAGTCAGGAGCAATGGCTGCAAAGACAGAGGACTTGGTTTTTTGGAATTTTACAGACCACTCGCCGCAGCAAATTTTGAATGTTTGGAAAAAAGAAGAAATCATATATTTTGCTGATAATCAGATATTTATAGAACCAAATACGAAAAAAAATGAGCTGTATTTATCGCATCAAAAACGCCCGATTTTGTTTA
Organism: Chitinophagales bacterium; assembly: GCA_031374645.1. Lineage (GTDB taxonomy): Bacteria > Bacteroidota > Bacteroidia > Chitinophagales > Saprospiraceae > CANHEE01. Next base: position 9,765 of record JANMGN010000110.1, read on the forward strand.
CGCATCAGCGACTTTTGCTTATCGTTCCTGCACTAACCAATGGTTCAGAAACACTCGAACATCCTTTGATGGGTTACCTTCATTCGGCAATTAAAGACCATAAAAATATTACGATTGATATAGATGAAGTAGGTGGAAAAACGCTTGCAGATTGGCTTTTCCCTCAAAAGGAAAACGTAGCGCAGCGGGAATTAACTCGTCCACAGCCTTTTATTTTTGCTCAAAATATTTATAGAAAAAGTAGAAAAAGCGAATCTCCGACAAGCCTCGAAGACTTGATTTATTATCCACACAAATGGGCTTTGCGTTATCAAGCAGGTTTGTATGCGTCGTCTATTTTGAGTATTGCAAAAGATAGTCGTTTGATGGGAAATTTGGCACATCGTTGTTTTGAAGAAATTTTTAAAAATAAAACAAGCGAATGGCAAAAGAAAGATGTTGAAAATTGGATAAAAGACAATGTTCAGAAATTGCTCCGACAAGAAGGTGCTGTACTTTTGATGTACGGAAAAGAACAAGAGCGAGAGCGTTTTTTGAATACTTTACAATATGCTGCTTGGAGTTTAATTGCTATGATAAACAACAATGGCTGGTCATTTATTGGCTCAGAAATGCGTTTAACTGGAAAATTTGGAAATATGGAGGTATCAGGTATTGCGGATTTGATTTTGCAACGAGGCGAAGAAATGGCAATTATAGATTTGAA
>JANMGN010000175.1:0-2751 GCA_031374645.1 Chitinophagales bacterium
ACTTTGTTTTTCTCTATTTTGCAATAAAAATAAGCTAAATTAGCCGAAACGAGTAGTTGGCAGTATTATTATTTTTATTTACCTTTGCTCGCTCAAAAATAAATAGGTAACGGAAAATAGCTTAATATTTTGAAAAATATCATCAATACATACAAAGACGTAATTATCCAAATCGCTACACCTACGAGTGTCGGGACAGGTTTTTACGTGCAACCACTTGATTTGATTATTACCAATAATCATGTCGTAAAGGGAAATAAAGAAGTGGTTATTGAAGGAAAAATGTTCACAAAAATGTTGGCACAAGTCGTTTTTACAGACGAAAAACACGATTTAGCTTTTTTGCAAACCGCTTCGCCCCTTCCTACGCCAGAGATAAAAATCAGTGCGTCAATACCCGTCGAAGGCGATAATGTAGTCGCTTTTGGGCATCCTTTTGGCTTGAAGTTTACTGCTACGCAAGGCATTATTTCCAATACCAAACACTCTTACAATGACCTTACTTATTATCAGCACGATGCGGCAATAAATCCTGGCAATAGCGGTGGTCCTTTGGTAAATGAAAACGGAGAAGTCATCGGAGTAAATACTTTTATCTATCGAGATGGTCAAAATTTAGGTTTTTGCTTACCTTTTTATTATTTGAATGATACAATTGCAGATTTTTTAAAGCACGAAAGACAAATAAGTACACGCTGTACTACTTGCTTAAACTTGGTTACAGAAAAAAATATTGACCATGGTCACTGTGCTTCTTGTGGCGTAAAAGTAAGTTTGCCCAACGAAGTAGAACTTTATGAAGCCGTAGGATTTCATCGGTCAATAGAAAATGTTTTAGAAGAATTGGGCATAAATGTATCGCTCGCTCGCACGGGCGTAGGTGCTTGGGAAGTGAGAAGAGGCAGCGCAACCATCACGATTTTATATTATGCACAAGAAAGCCTAATTGTCTTACAATCAGCACTTTGTCAGTTGCCAAAAGAAAACATCAAAGCGATTTATGAGTATTTATTGCGAGAAAATTATACTTTGGAAGGAATGTCACTTGGCGTTCATGAGCAAGATATTGTCCTCACAATGTTTACCTATGACCGTTATTTTCATAAAGAAACGGCTTTAAAATTGTTTGATACGCTTTTTTCAAAAGCTGACCAATATGATAATATTTTGGTAGAGCGTTTAGGTGCAATTTGGAAAGAGAAAAAGTAGAATCTCTCTTTTTTTATTTGAGAAATTTATGACAAAAAGAATTTATACCTTTATAATAGTATGTTTTTCGTTTGTTTTGCAAGCGCAAAATGTTAGTTTCGTGACGTCAGCAAATGCTGAAAAAATAGAAAATTTACAATACAGAACCTATTTAGGCGATTATTTTGAGTTGAGTTTTATGGTTATAAATGGTGTTGGTAAAAATTTTACGCCACCCAATTTGAAAGATTTTAATATTGTTTCTGGGCCGAACGCTTACAATGTAGAGCAAATTACGAACGGAAATCGCCAATCTAAATACGGTTACAATTATACTTTACAACCCAAGAAAAAAGGTCGTTTTATCATTGCGCCAGCAAAAATCAACGTAGATAACAATATCCTACAAAGCAATCCTATTGTTGTAGAAGTCGTAAAAGATGATGCTACCACAAAATCAGGTGCAAATGAACCTATTATTTTACAAATAAAAACGGACAAAAAAGAATATTTTGTAGGCGAACAAATTAATCTGAGCTTGCATTTGCTCTCCAATGTAAGCATACAAAACTACGAAATCACGAACCAACCTGACCTCAAAGATTTTGTCGTACAGCCTATTCAGCTTTTAGATAACGAACTAAGTAGAGAGCGTTATAATGGCAAAAATTACCAATCTGCAACGCTCGAAAAAAAAATTTTATTTGCCCAAAAAAGCGGCAAAATTGATATAGAACCTATTGCGGCGAATATGGCGATTGAAACACAAAAGGAAGTTTTTAATGGTATGCGTATTCCTTCCGAAGACATTATTTCAGCGCAATCACAACCTATACAATTGATTATCAATGATTTGCCTGTAACAACAAATACTAATTTTTCTGGTGCAGTAGGTACATGGGAATTGGAACTAAAAGGAAATAAAACGGAGCTTTCTACTGACGAAACGCTTGTAATTGAACTCGTGATAAAGGGCAATGGCGACCCTAAACGCATCATCACACCAAAGCTCAAAATCTCTGATTCATTAGAAGTTTATGAGCCAAAAATCATCGAAGAAGGTGTAGGTTTGGGTACGAATGGCGCACCTTTGAGTTATAAAAAAATAGAGTACCTCGTAGTGCCAAAATACGCAGGACAATTCGATATTCAAGCGATTTTAGACTATTTTGATGCAGAAGAAAAAGAATATACAACTATAAAAACATCTCCTTTTACAATTGAAGTGGTACAAGGCAAAGGTACTGTGCCGACAGATGACAAAAAAGATCTAACTACTTCACAATCCAATTTTTGGAAACCAAAATATAGGACATATTTTTGGGTAAGCTTGGGTGTTTTTGCTGCGTTTGGTTTATTTTATTTTTTAATTAAAAAGTCTAAAAAAGTAGAAAGTGTAAAAACGATACAAGCGAAAGATAAACCTACGGAGCAAATAGAAATAGCAAAAGAAAAACCGTTTTTTGATACAAAAAATACGATTTATTTAGCTGAAAAAAACTTGAAAGAAAAAGATTTTTATACTTTTTATAAAAATATTTATGATGCACTTTGCGAGCAAAT
>JANMGN010000144.1:0-11847 GCA_031374645.1 Chitinophagales bacterium
TAATTTGCTTCAATAATTTTTCGTTATTTTCTATTTCGCTCTGATTTTTCGGGTCTATTTCACGTATCAAACGCTTATTTATTTTGCTCCAAAACTGCGCATCATTGGGCGGATCTACCTTCCAAGGCATTTCTCGCATACGATTTCGCTCTTGAAAAACCACCGTTGCGATGAGGTCAGCTACTTTTTGTGGCGACTGTTTTCCAATACGCTCAAAAGCCGCCTGATTAATTTCGTTGATAAAATTCGCTCGGTCTTCACTGAGTTTGAAAATAGGCCAGTCCGCAATATTGGGATATACCGATTTATATATTTTTGTACTCATTTTTCTTCTAAATATTTGGACAAAAACATTGCCTCTCATCAATTGTTAGTTATTCACTCTTAGTTTTCAATGTGCTTTTGCCCGTATTCTACTCAATGTTTCCAGCGTTATACCTAAAAATGAAGCGATATAAGTCAGCGAAACACGCTGAATAATGTCTGGTCTTTTGCTAACCAAAGCATCGTAACGCTGATGCGCAGTTTCAAATTGTATGCTATCCACACGCTCTTGCGAGAGCAAAAGAGAAGTTGTTATCATTTTTCGGTGCATCGTTTCGATGTCGTGGTGTTTATCACAAAGCGCCATAAAAGCATCGTGCGAGATACCTATGATTTCACTTTTTTCTATTGCTTGCTGTATTAAATTACTTGGTGTTCTTTGATAAAAACTTGCGATAGAAAGAAAAAACTCATCTTCAAGCGCAATCCATTCTGTAACTTCTTTGTCGTGTTTATGGTAAAACATACGAACTAATCCTTTTTCAATATAGAAAATATAATCCGATATTTGTTCGTGTTCTAAGATTATTTCATTTTTTTTAAACGAAAAATGCTCTACAATATTTAAAAATGCCTCTTGACTTTCTTCTGAAAGCGGGCTAATACTTGTTATTTTTTCTAAAAATGATGTATATTTCATTTGTTTTTTATAAAAATTAAGTAAGCGTAAAAACCTCAGAGAATGAGTCGTCGAAAATTATTGATTATTCACTTTTAATTATTCATTAAAAATTACCCCAAACGTTCTCCATTTGTTACCGTTTTATTTGGTGCAACTAGCGTGACCGTCCCATCTTCCGCTATCGTTCCTAAAACCAAAACCTCTGAAAAAAAGTTGCCAATTTGTTTCACAGGAAAGTTCGTAACTGCCATCACTTGTGTTCCTACAAGTTCTTCTTTGCTATACAATACTGTAACCTGAGCTGAACTTTTTTTGATACCAATTCGCTCGCCAAAATCAATAGTCAGTTGATAGGCAGGTTTTTTCGCCTTCGGAAAATCAGCAACTTCTAAAATAGTACCCGCATGAATTTCGACTTTCATAAAATCATCAAAGCTGATAAGCGTATTATTTTCCATTTTTATTGAGTAAATAGCTATAAATTTCCTAATTTTTAACTCACTTGATGAGCATAATTGGGCTTTGCGAAGGTGGGGAAATCGAAGTGCAAACGTTCATTAGAATTTTTTTGCCCAAAATTTAGTAATAAAACCCCATTTTGCAAAACACTTATTAGGCGTATGTGCCTTTTCGGTTTATGCAAATAATTCAATTTGTCCATTTTTTGCAGGCATCATTTCTTCTATAAAGTTGTCCCACAAATAAAGTGTCAAACTGAAATTATACATTTCATTCAATCTTTGTATCTCTGCTTCTAAATAATTTTTGTCAATTGTGGTCGCCAATTCCAATAAGTCGATTCGCATTAAAACATCTTTTGTGAATGTTCTTTTTGCGTCCGCAAAAGTTACAGATTGTAAAAACTGTACTGTCTTTTCTGAATTGAGAAGAATTAAGGCATAAACTGCAAATTCTATTTTATCAAATCCTATTAAATAACAAGTGTCGTCAAGCATTACTGGTTTTTCATTTTGTGGTAAAATCAGCGTAAAATGAAATGTTTTGTAAAGCCCTGAAATAGCAACTTTATATGGTTTGAAAGAATAGTCGCCAATTCCAAAAATTGAAAATGCAGGTTTGTTATTATAAATACTTGATTTTCGTGCATTAAAACTGTCTTGATGATCTGTCAAATACTGAAATGTCTTTGGAAATTCATCTCTAATATATTTTGTTTCTTGCCCAACTTTTTTTTGAGTAACGATTGTAAATTTTCTTGTTTGATTAATTACAGTATTTTTCAAATCAGAGCTTTTCAACAATCCATAGACTAAATCCTCTTCTAATTTTATTTCTTCATTTAAACCATTTACAAAATGTCCATTTACTTTGTCCAATTCCATTATTGATGAACAGTCGTGTTTTAAGCCTTGTCGCCAAACAAAAGGACATTCTCCGTCTATGTTTTTTGTATGAAAGTATGTACCAATGTTTGATACAAATTTGTCGTCTAACCAACCAAATTGTAATGTTGGATTTTGATTGTTGTAAAAATTATATTCAGTACAATAATTTTGAGTTTTTGTTTTGAGTTTGCAGTAAAACAAAGATGCTTCAACGGAAACATTAAATTCCTTTTTGCTATCAATACAATGCTTCTCTATTTCGGAAATAGAATATTTGTTTTTTGCTTGGTCTGAAACAATATTTTTAACGACTGAATTTTTAACTAATAAAAGTAAATTCCCTTTTATGTTTTGAAAAAGGTCAAGCATTTTTAAAGTAATAAATTCTGCAATATCAAAATTGCCTTTACCTGTCATTGCATCTAATCCACTATGATTTTTAAAGTTAGATTTTTTGGGCAAATTAGATGAATTAAGACTTCCTAATTTTGAATTTGTAACCCAAGGTGGATTACCAATAACCAAAAGTTCCGCCCCTTCTAAATCCTCCCCAGAAGGAAGGACTTTATTAGAATATTTTTTAGCTAAACTTTTAAAATCATAATCGAAAACATCGCAATGAATGATTGAAATTTGAGGTTTCTTGTCCTTTGGATTGTTTAAATAAAATTCAATGATGTTAAACTTCGTTTCCCAGATATATGGCTTGTATATTTCGATGCCAAACACATATTCAATATTAGGAAAAGTAGATAAAGAAGCAACAATAAAATTCCCTTTTCCACAAGTTGGTTCAATAATAATTTTTGGATTAGCCGTTTTGTTTTCTAAAAACAAAGTAACCTTTTTTGCTAAATCTTCATTGGTTTGAAAATCGCCATATTCAGCCCTGTCAGGCTCTGAAATAATATTGTTAGAAATGGAAATAGTTTCTTTAAGTGTTTCTAATTCATCATTGTTTTCAAAAAAACAGATTATACCAAAAGTATCGTGTAACTTTTGATTGGCATCTTCAAAAGATGTTACTTTTTTCAAATTATGACTTAAATAATCTGAAACTTGATGTGACATATTCGCATCAAATACTATCATATTTCTAACATTTTATCAATGATTTTATTAATTCCCGTGACATTTTCTGAAAGCGTTACAATTCTTTGATATTGTAATCGCCATTGTAAAGCATTAGAAATTGTCAAATAACCTTGTTCAGGAGGTGTTTTAAGAATTTGTTCAGCCAATTGTTGTAAAGTTATTTCGTCAGCAGGAATATTTTTGTCGTTCAGATAAGCGATAATATCTTCTACATTTGCCTTGTCTTTTATCATTTCACGAAGCCTAAATGTCGTTGTATAATCAGCAGTTCGTTCTTTTGAAACCAATGAACAACTTACAAAATTTAGATTAGCTGTTTTGCTTTGTGTATCATCAATCTTATCATAAACAAACACCAATAAGTGATAACCAAGCCCAAATATTTTCTGCTTAGCGTCTTTGAAAGGACAAGAAGATTGAGGTTGTTTGATTGAAGTAACTTTTATATCAATGTCAACCGAAGGCAAATCAATACCTTTTGCAGAAGAACCAATTTTTAGTTCATATTTATCAGCAAGATGTTGCTGAAATTTATGTTCAATATAAGTTCCAATAGCTTTACCGTCAGTAACCCCGTAAAGTTCTTTGTTTGGTGTCTTTGATTGAGCAATACAAAATGTCTTTGCTTCAATTATGACATTTTCTATTGTCAAATTCTGTTTCATACTGCAAATTTATGAATTTAGTCTTGGTTGGTTAGTCCAATTGTTATTTTTTGTTCAAATATTAAAATTTACAGGGTCGCTCGAGTATTGCGCCAACTATGTTATTGTCCATTAATTTTCACTTGCAAAGAAACAAAAAAAATACTAAACGAACCCTTTTTTTTATATATTTTTGAAAAAAGATGTATATTTGCAAAAAATAAATTGCCCTAACTTTATGACAAGTACGCCAAAAATCTTGTGGCAACCAACACAAGACGACCTCAAAAATACCAATCTCCATGCCTTTTATGAATGGTTAAATATACATAAATCATTGATTATCAACGATTATGAAGCGTGTTATAAATGGTCGGTAGAAAAACCAAGTGAATTTTGGGAAGCAATTTGGCAATATTTTGACATCAAATCCTACTCACCTTATAAGCAAGTAGTCAGCGACGACGCTATGCCGAACGCAAAATGGTTTGAAGGCGCAACCTTAAATTACGCTGAACATATTTTCCGTCAAAAGAACGATACACAAGCAGCGATTATATATTCGTCTGAAAATCAATCTATTAAAGAAATATCTTGGCAAGAATTAGAACAAAATACAGCAAAAATTGCAAAAATTTTGTATGAAATGGGCGTTGAGAAAAGCGATAGGGTAGTAGCCTATTTGCCCAATATTCCCGAAGCAACAGCTGCTTTTTTGGCTTGCTCGGCTATTGGCGCAACTTGGTCGAGTTGTTCGCCAGATTTTGGAGCAAGTGCCGTCATAGACCGTTTTGAGCAGATAAAACCTAAGGTTATTTTTGCCGTTGATGGTTACCGTTACGGCGGAAAACCTTTTGACAAAAAAGCTATTGTCGAAGAAATTTGCGAGGCAATCCCTTCGCTCGAACACGTTATTTTTGTTCGTTTTTTAGATAAAAATACTACTTTTGAGTACAAAAAATCAGTCGTTTATTTGGACGATATTTTAGCCGAAAAAGAGCAAATTGCGCTTCGTTTTGAGCCTTTGCCGTTTGCGCATCCTTTGTATATTTTGTATTCTTCGGGTACAACAGGTATCCCGAAAGCGATAGTTCATGGGCAAGGAGGCATACTTTTGGAGCATCTAAAATACCTCACTTTTCACAATGATGTGAAAAAAAACGAGCATTATTTTTGGTTTTCCACTACAGGTTGGATGATGTGGAATTTTTTACAATCCACCCTTTTAGTTGGTGCTACGATGGTCATTTACGATGGTAGTCCAGGTTATCCTGATATGAATTTTTTATGGGATTTTGCTGAAAAAACAAAGACGAAGCACTTTGGAACATCTGCACCATTTTTGGTCGCCAGCAATAAAGCGAACATAGAACCCATGCGTGATTTTGACCTTTCAGCATTGCGTTCTATCAATTCTACGGGTTCGCCTTTGCCGCCAGAGGCGTTTGCTTATGTATATGAAAAAATAAAAAAAGACGTTTGGCTAACCTCCATGTCAGGCGGTACAGATGTTTGCACAGCTTGGGTCGGTGGAAATCCACAACTGCCTGTCTATCAAGGAGAAATACAATGTCGTTGCTTAGGTGCAGCGATGGAAAGTTGGAACGAAATGGGCGAAAATTGCTTAGAAGAAGTGGGCGAAATGGTCATTACAAAACCAATGCCTTCTATGCCAATTTTCTTTTGGGATGATGAAAATAAGGAAAAATACCTCAATTCTTACTTCGAGATGTTTCCTGATATTTGGCGACATGGCGACTGGTTGAAAATTACAAAACGAGGCTCTTTAATGATTTTGGGACGTTCAGATGCCACGCTCAACCGACAAGGTGTGCGTATCGGAACTGCCGAAATTTATCGAGCGATGGATAGTATTTTGGAAATAAAAGATGCGCTTGTTATCCATATCGAAAACGAAGATGGAACAGATTATATGCCACTTTTTGTTGTGATGAACGAAGGTTTTTTATTAGAAGATGTGGTAAAAAATAAAATCAAAAATGTCTTGAGAACAGACTTTTCTCCACGCCACGTTCCTGATGCAATCGTAGAAGTACCTGATATTCCTTATACCATTTCTGGAAAAAAATTAGAAACACCCGTAAAGAAAATTTTACAAGGTGTAGCACTCGAAAAAGCGGCAAATTTAGGTAGTATGCGAAATCCAAGTGCTTTAGATTTTTTTGTAAAAATGACTACATAAATTATACTGAAAATTGTAAAAACTTAGCCATGTACGTCGGGAACTCCTGTTCACGACAAAGCTAATACAAAACCAATGCTGTTTTAATGAAAAAGCTATCTTTGCAGAATAAAAAAGCTATCGGCTAAGTTTTTACGAAAAATTAAACATAAAATAATGAAAATTCTAAAAAAAGTGTTCTATTCAATCCTTATCCTCATCGGTGTTTTAGCATTGGTATATGCTTTAGGACCAAAACCAGAAAAGCCAAACTTGATGGCTCGTATTTTCAAAATGGAGAGCAATTTGAAAAATTTAGAAACACAAGTTGTTGAAAATGAACGAAATACACAAGGCTTACGACCTGATAATGAGGCACGTATCATTTGGGCAGATACGATTAAAAAAGAAAAAACGCCTTTTTCAGTGGTGTATTTACCAGGTTTTTCTGCCAGTCAATTTGAAGGAGAGCCGATGCACACTGATTTTGCAAAACGTTACGGTTGCAATCTCTATTTGGCACGTTTGGAAGGACACGGCGTAGAAAGCAAAGACAATTTGATGAATTTTACAGCCGAAACCTACTTTGAATCTGCTGAAAAAGCAATCGCAATAGGCAAGGAGTTGGGCGAAAAAGTCATTGTAATGTCCACCTCTACGGGCGGCACGCTTTCGCTTATTGCTGCTTCACAAGACGCTGATATTCATTCACTTATCATGTACTCTCCGAATATTGCAATAGCTGACAAAGCGGCAAAATTGTTAAATAAACCTTGGGGCTTGAAAATTGTAAAAATGGTACACAACAACTCAGATTACCATGAGTTTGATGCCAAAGATGTTGATATTTTTACTAAAAAATATTGGACATGGCGTTATCGTATAGAAGCGTTGGTTCAGCTCGAAAATTTGGTAGAATATGGCATGAGCGATGAAACATTTGCCAAAGTAAAATGCCCAGTTTTTACTGGTTATTATTACGAAGATGAGAAAAATCAAGATCCAGTAGTGTCTGTTGCTGCCACCCAAGAGATGATGAAAAAATTGGGTACACCTGTCGAAAAACGCTACGAAAAAGCATTTCCAAAAGCAAAAACACACGTTATTGCTTGTAAATTACGTTCAAAATCTTTTGAAGATATACAAGCTGAAACATTCAAATTTGCAGATGAAATACTGCATTTAGAAGTAAAGCAATAATAATAGCATAAAACTGGCTACTTCGATTTTTTTGAAGTAGCCAGTTTATTTTTATTCAGTAAATTTTTTTGATATTGTAGGAAAAAGTTACGTTTCGTAGTTGCAAATAAGTTTTTTGGTATTTCCGTATTGATTGATAAACTCTAATTAGGCGTTCAAAATTACTTATGAGTGAAGATTATTATTATTGAAAAAACCGTATTTTTGCAAAAAATAAATATAAAATGAAAATTAAATTATCCCTTTTCCTCCTTTTATGGCTTCCTTTTTTGCTCAATGCTCAAACGGAATATAGTACTGGTTTGGTTTTCGATGATGAAAGCTACGAGGCGATGGAACTAAAAGCACCTTTGACAAGAGGCGATTATGCTGCGCTTGCAACAAGTGCGTCATTGAAAAAATATTGCCCAACCGTTGGCAATCAAGACAGTTATGGCACTTGTGTAGGTTGGTCGTCGGGCTATGCGGCTCGGACGATACTTTGGGCAAAAGAAAATAATACAACGTCTTCGGCAGACATTAGCAACAATGCTTTTTCGCCTTATTTTGTGTATCGAAATATTTCGAGTGATTACAGTTGTCAAAATGGCACGTCAATACCCGAGGCGATGTATGTGTTGAAATACAAAGGAAATATTTTGCACAAAAATTTTGCTTCGCCATGCCCTTCGTCTATTCCAAATCGCTTGTACGACGAAGCCAAAAGTAATAAAATAGAAAATTATGCACGTGTTTTTGGATTGTATGACGACAACGATTACAAGATAAAAAGCGTTAGAAAATCCCTTTCAGAAGGAAATCCTGTTGTGATTGGCATGATGGTTGGCAAATCTTTCATGAATTGTAATGGAGATTTGTACACACCTAATCCTACACTTGATGCTCAATATGGTGGTGGCGGTCATGCGATGTGCGTCATTGCTTACGACGATACAAAATACGGTGGAGCTGTTCAGATTATGAATAGTTGGGGAACGAACTGGGGCAATCAAGGCTTTGTTTGGGTAAAATACAACGATTTTGCAACTTATACCAAGTATGCTTTTGAATTGATTGATAATATTACACCCAAACCTGTGGTCGTAGTAGTTACACCTCCTGCACCAAAACCTGCGCCAAGTCCTACACCGAAACCTACGCCTCCCGCACCAAAACCTATCCAAGATAAAATTGATTTTGCTGGCGATATTCGTTTTGTCACGGCGGATGGAACAGAAATGAAGGCAACTATTCAAGAAGTTCGTGGCTTATTTTTGCCTGACGAAGAAAAACCTGCACCCAAGAATAATCCTAATAATTTTAAGCCCGACCCGAACTTGACGACTGGAAAATTCATTACTTATCGTATGCAGCGTGCGTATAGCGAAGGTACAAAATTTCAAGTTTTTCTCCGCAACAATGAACCTGCTTACGTTTATGCAATCGCTATGGACGGAACGAATAAAGCCGTTACGCTATTTCCTCATAAAAAAGGCATCAGTCCTGCGCTCAATTACAAAAACAATGAGGTTGCTTTGCCTTCCGAAAAACAACATATTCAAATGGATAACGTGCGAGGAACAGATGTTTTCTGTTTGTTGTACTCCAAAAAGCCTTTGGATATTGAAAATATCAATCGAAACTTAGAAAAAGAAAGCGGTACTTTCTTTCAACGCCTTTATAAAGTCATGAAAACAGACCTTGTTCCTCGTGATTATTTGCGTTACTACAATCAAAAAATGCGTTTTGAAATCAAGAGCAATGGCGCAGGTTTTGTCGTCCCTTTGGTGGTGGAAATTCCGCATAATTAAAAAAAAATTGTATCTTTGTTCTAAAATTAATCTAATATTTAAAAAATGGCTATAAAATTTCATCAACTTCGGGCAGATAAGGTTATCAATGCCTTTCAAATTCAGAAAAATAAAGAGTGCCAACACCTCAAAGAATGGCTTGACTCCTCGGTTGAATTTTCTACATTTGAACATCAACTATTAGACTTTGCTTTGCAAAAATATGCCGCATTGGGCGATGGCTGGAATGAAGAAGAATTGAAGATGCACTTTATTTCTTTCATTTTAGCGGCAGCGGATATAAATATACCCAATATTTGTAAAACTTTTTTTGAACGACCACTCACAGGCGTGATTGACGATTACGAACTCAATATCGTTTGTGATTGTATGGTCGCTTCGCCACGTTTGGCAGGTGACCCTGATAAACCGTATTTTTTTCTACAAGAATTTAAGCAAGCTCAGCGTTTTGGACGTACTGACCCACAAGGACAAGTACTGGTCGCTATGTTGTTGGCACAAGACATCAATAAAAACGATAAGCCTTTATATGGTTGTTATGTCATAGAAAGACAGTGGTTTTTTACCACACTTATCGGGCGTTCTTATTGCGTCAGTAAAGCCTTTGATGCGACTGAAAAAGATGATATTATTTTAATCACTACAATTTTAAGAAATCTTAAAACGTTGATTGTGAATAATTTATAAAAAATATTTTAATTTATAACAATGAAAAAAATCTTACTTTTCGTTTTATTTCTCCTGCCACTTTTAGCACAAGCTCAATACCGTGGCTTATTTATTCCCGACAACAAAGGCGGCACAACCCTTGCTACCAACGAAAAACGCATTGCGCTCGTGGTCGGCAATAAAAATTATAGCAATGGTTGGGGCGCACTCCGCAACAGCGTCAATGATGCCAATACGATGACTTCGGCTTTGCAGGATTGTGGTTTTGAAGTCGTGACGCTCACAAACGCAAGTAGAAGCCAATTTTTAGAAGCTATTCGTACTTTCAAAGGCAAAATAGTAGGTTCATCAACGGTAGCGTTGTTTTTTTATGCAGGACATGGTTTGGAAGAAAGCGGACAAAACTACCTTATCCCGAGCGATGATGCTTCAAAATGCCGCAATGAAATAGAAGACAACGGTATAAAATTGGGTAGTATCCAAAAGCAACTCAAAGATGCAGGTGCTGCCATGAGTATCTTGGTGGTAGATGCTTGTCGCAATCAGCCCATGCCATTTACTTGTCCGAGCAGCGACCGTAGCGGTACGAGTAGCACGTTTAAAGAGTTTTCGGCAAAAGGTTCTTACATTGCTTTTTCGACTGCACCTGGCAAGACCGCTTCTGATGGTAGCGGCAGCAATTCGCCTTATACCGCTGCATTGAGCCGAGCAATTCGTCAAGAAGGCTTAAAAATAGAAGACGTTTTCAAACAAGTACGTCGAGAACTCGACCAAATCGGTCAAGAAACTTGGGATAATAATGGTTATTCGGGCGATTTTTATTTTAAATATAAAGGTGGAACTGAGGTAAGGGTTGAGCCGAAACCTAGTAAAGATAGCAAGATTGGGAAAGAATATTATGAAAAGGGAAAACAATTTTATAAAGACAAAAATTATATTGAAGCATTTGAATGGTGTAAAAAATCAGCAGAATTAGGATACACAGATGGACAAAACATTTTAGGGCTAATGTATTATGAAGGCAATGGTATAGATAAAAATTACATCGAAGCATTAAAATGGTTTATAAAATCCGCAGAACAAGGAAATAGGGCTGGCCAGAATAATTTAGGGGTTATGTATAATGAAGGCAATGGTGTAGATAAAAATTACATCGAAGCATTAAAATGGTTTATAAAATCATCAAATCAAGGATATGATCTAGGACAAGTTCATTTAGGGCATATGTATTTCCTTGGTAATGGAGTAAGCAAGGATTATGTTGAAGCCGTCAAATGGTATAGAAAATCTGCGGAACAAGGAAATTTTGAAGCAATGAATAGTTTAGGGGTTATGTATGGCAATGGCGATGGTGTAATTAAAGATTATGTTGAAGCTGTCAAATGGCATAAAAAAGCAGCAGAACAGGGAGATGCCTACGGAAAGTTTAGTTTAGGGTGGATATATTATAAAGGTAGAGGAGTAAGTGAAGACAAAGAACAAGCAATGTATTGGTGGGAAAAAGCATGTGAAGGAGGTTTTAAACCGGCTTGTGAAGCTCATAGACAATGAGACAAAGTAAAAGTATATCGGTTCTCGCATATCCCATGCGGTTCAGTAGGCGGCTGTCAAATTTATTAAAACCTCAAAGCAAAATGATTTCACACAAATCCTGCTATATGAAAAATTAAAGTATTGATTATCAGTAATTTCAAAATAAATTTGAATTTTTTCTCAGATATTTTGAAAGAAAATATGGTCTAATTTTAGCCCAATTATCCAAATAACTATTAATTATGCAAAAAATAGTAATGATAGATTGCTCCGATGAGCAAGGATTGGTACACAAAATCACAGGTGTTTTTTACCACAATCATTTGAGCGTTATTTCAAACCATGAATTTGTAGAAGAAGACGGAAGTGCTAAGTTTTTCATGCGTTCGGTACTCGAAGGCAACATGGATGATACTCGTATTATGAATGGTTTACAAGGCAT
>JANMGN010000184.1:0-5417 GCA_031374645.1 Chitinophagales bacterium
AATAATCGGTAATTTTTTTGGCGTTGTAAAATAACATAAGTAACTGACCGCAGGGAAGTTACGTTGTTATTTTACAACAACTCCCCTTTAAAAAAATTATGATTATTTTAGCCCAACTACTTACCGTTATTTTGGCTCAACTACTTATAAAAAATACTGATATGACAATTAATTTTCACATCAACTACGCCACTGTTTATGGCGAACAAATTGCCCTTCGTTTTCAAAATAATGAAAAAGAGCAAATTATTTATTGTCAAACGAACGACGGTAAAAACTGGTTTGGAGAAGTGCAATGCACTGATAATGAAACAGTTATCTATAAATACATATTGCGCAATGATACTAAGATACTAAAAGAAGAATTTGGAAAAATGCGCCAATTGATTACACCTAAAAATGTAGCAGAACTGTACGTACAAGATCAATGGCGACCTACCAATTTTGAAAGTAATGTTTATCATACTGCAGCTTTTGCTGACGTTTTTTTTAAAAGAAATGATGAGAAAATAGTTAAAAAAGCAAATAAATCTATTACAAATCAAGTCATTTTCCAATTGCACGCTGCAAATTTGCCGCAGCATTTATCTTTTGGGATTATAGGAAATCACGCTGCTTTGGGTAATTGGAAAACACCTATTTTACTATCAAGCGAAACATTTCCTACTTGGCAAACTGCGATAGAAATGGACGCAACAAATATTCAGTTGGACTATAAATTTGTTGTTTTAGACAAAAAAAATGGACAAATTATTGCTTGGGAAGAAGGCGATAATCGTGTTTGTAGTTTTATTTTTCCAAACGAAAAAAATAACGCAATCATACGCACAGAAGACGGCTTTCGTTTTGCAGAAAATCAAGGAAAATGGCGTGGCGCAGGCGTAGCTATTCCTGTTTTTGCTTTGCGCAGCGAAAAAGGAATGGGTATCGGAGAATATACAGATTTGAGTGCAATGGCGGATTGGTCAGCTGATGCAGGTATGAAAATTCTTCAAATTTTGCCTGTAAATGATACTATTGCTACAAAGGCATGGACAGACAGCTATCCTTATGCAGCGATTTCGGTGTTTGCTTTGCACCCTTTGTATGTAAATTTGCAAGCTATCGGGACGCTCGAAAACAAGAAAGACCAAACACTTCTAAAACAAGTCACAAAAAAACTAAACGAACTCGAATGTGTTGATTTTGAAGAAGTTTTACATTATAAATTTTTATTTTTTAAGTTATTATATACTCAACAAAAAGCAGTTTTTTTCAAAGAAGAGAAAGTAAAAAAATTCATTTCTGATAATGCGGATTGGCTGCACGCTTACGCAGCATTTTCTTATTTACGAGATGAAAATAAAACAGCAAATTTTAACCTTTGGAAAAAACACGCTACCTTTTCGCAAGCGGTCATAGACGAAGTTTGTAATCCGAAAGCGAAGCATTTTGACGAAGTGGCGTTGTATTATTTCATACAATTTCATGCACACGAGCAGCTGCACGGTGCAACCGAGTACGCACGCTCAAAAGGGGTGGTTTTAAAAGGCGATTTACCAATTGGAATTTACCGTTTTAGTGCCGACGCTTGGGTAGCTCCGCACTTGTATAACATGAACGGTCAGGCTGGTGCGCCGCCCGATGCTTATGCAGAAGGCGGACAAAATTGGGGCTTCCCGACCTACAACTGGGAAGTGATGGCAAAAGATAATTTTGCTTGGTGGCAACGTCGGATGACCAAACTTTCTGAATATTTTGACGCACTACGCATCGATCATATTTTAGGTTTTTTCCGTATTTGGCAAATTCCTTTGGAGCAAGTAGAAGGCACTTTGGGTTTATTTAACCCAAGATTACCTTATTCACGTCAAGAATTGGCAGAAAAAGGCTTGTATTATGATTTTGATCGTTTGACAAAACCTTATATTCGGGAACATCATTTGTACGAAATATTTGGTACAGACATTGATTTTGTCAAAAAAGAGTTTCTCGTAGCGCAAGGCGAAGGCGCATACAGCATGAATGAAAATGCAAATACGCAACAAAAAATTAAAGATTTATTTGCTGAAAATGAAAAATATAAACGCAAACAGTATTTAGAAAAACGTTTGATGCGTTTGTTGGGCGAAGTGATTTTGATAGAAGAACCAAACAGCAATGGCTCGGCTTACAATCCAAGAATTACCGTAAATACGACACGCTCTTACCGAGAATTACCGCAACATTTGAAACAAATTATCGATTATTTGTATGCGGATTACTTTTTCAGTCGCCACGACGAATTTTGGAGACAACAAGCGATGCAAAAATTACCTGCACTCCTCAACGCTACCAATATGTTTATTTGCGGCGAAGATTTGGGCATGATTCCCAATTCTGTACCAGGTGTGATGCGAGAATTAAACATTGTTGCGCTCGAAATACAGCGTATGCCGAAGGGCGCAACCGCTTTTGGCGAGCCACAATATTATCCGTATATGTCCGTTTGCAGTCCATCTTGTCACGATATGTCCACCGTTCGAGGCTGGTGGGAAGGCGATTTGGAAACTTCACAACGCTTTTGGAATCAAAATCTACAACAATCAGGCAGCGTACCAAGCGAATGTACGCCAGGAATCGTAGAACTCATCAATCGACAACATTTCAACTCGCCAAGTATGTGGGCAATTTTCCCAATACAAGACCTTGTCGGTATGGACAAAAAACTCCGTCGCTACGATGCAGATGCAGAACAAATCAACAATCCTGCAAATCCAAAACACTACTGGCGTTTCCGTTTTCATCTTAGCATCGAACAGTTAATGCAAGCAACCGAATTGACAAAAAAAATAAAGCATATCGTACTTGAATCTGGAAGATAATTTTTATTTACAACGAAAAAACCACCTAATTTTGTAGGTGGTTTTTTTGTTTACAAATTGCTCTAAAATATTCTGTAATCGCCTTTTACAATTAGGAAACGGACAAGCGCTTAAGTAGGCGTATAGAAATAATAATCGATAATTTTATTCTTTTACAAACTTACTAATACCCATACCTTTATTAGTTTGTATTTTCAAGACGTACATTCCTTTTTCCAATTGGCTCACGTCAATCGTTTGGAAATCTCCATTTCCTGCATTTACCAAACGTCCGTCCGTATTAAAAATCGCATAAGCAACAGTTGCGTCACTTGTACTGATGTTCAAAACAGTTGTTGTAGGATTAGGCGATAGCTTGAAATCAATTGTTGCCACGTCTTTTGCACCAACAAACAAAGAATAGATATAATCTGTATTGTAATTATAATACAGTTTTCCAGTTGTATTACTTTTTCGATAATTTTTTCTATTTATATTATTGTCATTATTGTCATACAAAAAAACATCTTTTGTGTCTTCTTCAAACAATTTAGTAGTAAAGTTTACTGATTCATACAAGGTTTCTGATACTAATTTTTTTGCAGAGTAGGTATTTGTGGTTCTATTTGAAATTTTACCTGTTTTCACATCATTCACTACTTCAAACCTTTCGTTTTTTACAAGATTATTATCGCTATTGTAAGTATAGATTCTTTCTGAATCCCAAGTTAAAGATTTAGGGTCTTTTCCATAGAAATACTTTTCAATACTTACTTTATTTGCAGTATTGTAGGCGTATTCATAAACATTATGATTTATATCGGGAGTAGCAGAAAATTTATAAATAAACTTTCCCACCTCTTTTGTTCGGTTTTTCTTAGCATCGTAGCTAAAATCTATATAAATCTCAATATTAGTAGAATCAGGTGTGGAGGTATCATATTTATAGCCCAAAAAAGTAAGACTTTTTCGCAAACTATTGTTGTCATAGATATTGGTAAAAAAAGTAGATTTTACCCATTTTCCTTGAAAAGTGCGGTAAGTGTTTATGCTTAGAATTTGCCCCTTCGCATCATTGAGATATTCTTCTTTGTAGCTTTCTATCCATTTTTTTGACAAAGAGTCATAGACAGAGCCTACAACTAAGGTTGTAAATCCTTTTTTGTCGTAAGAATAAACAGATTTGGAAGGACTACCGTCTTTATCACCCGTTTCGTTGTAGTATTGCGTATTACTTTGTAACAAAAGGTAAGTATTTCCTCTTGCGGCATCATTAGAAGATAGACCATGTTTAGCCAATACTTCTTTTAAGGAAGCCAAGTCATTTTGTTGTGCATTCAGCACAAAAACAGTAATTGAGAGTAAAAAAAGAGTAAAAAATTTTTTCATTTCTATAAGATTTTAATGTTAAAAAAGCAAAGATAATATATATTAAATATTTTTTCAATAAATAGGAAATAAAAAATAAAAATTTTGTCTAAAAATTATTTTGCTGATAAACATTAAAAAGAACACTACACACCTGCAATTATTTACACCGTTTTAAACAACATTTCAAAATATTATATTATTTTTATCACAAAAAAGCAAATTTGGTATCAAATTTGTAAAAAAACAAATAATATATTGACATTCTCAATATTAGCATATAACTTTGCATATTATATAAAAGCGCTTTTCTATATCACTATCAATACCTTTGATAGCCTTTATTTTTCACAAATATCATAACTAACACTTGTTCGTATTTCTTTTGACAAAAAGAGAGTTACGCAAACATATAATTAAGTAGTTGGGCTAAAATAATCATAATTTTTTTAAAGGGAAGTCATTGTAAAATAACAACATAACTTCCTTGTAGTCAGTTACTTATGTTATTTTACAACGCCAAAAAATTACCGATTATTTCTATACGCCTATTTACAACAAATGACTGTGTCGTAAAAAACACAGTTGTAAAAGTATTTGCTTTTTGGAAAAAATTATGAATAAATACAGCAAACACGTCACACAAGACCCTTCGCAGCCAGCCGCACAAGCCATGTTGCACGCCATAGGGCTTTCAAAAGAAGACCTTAAAAAGGCGCAAGTAGGCATCGTCAGCACTGGTTGGGACGGCAATCCTTGTAATATGCACTTGAACGACCTCGCTACCGAAATCAAAAAATCGGTCAATGCCGCAGATTTAGTCGGTTTGCGTTTTCATACGATTGGCGTAAGCGACGGAATCAGTATGGGAACAGACGGTATGCGCTACTCCCTTGTCAGCCGAGATGTGATTGCAGATAGCATCGAAACGGTAGTCGGAGCGCAATGGTACGATGGTGTAGTGGCGGTAGTTGGCTGCGATAAAAATATGCCAGGCGCAGCAATGGCTTTGGGACGTTTGAATCGACCAGGAATTATTGTTTACGGCGGAACAATTGCTTCGGGCTGTCATAATGATAAAAAGTTAGATGTCGTTTCGGCATTTGAAGCCTACGGACAACGCATTGCAGGAACGATTTCTGAACATGATTTTCAGTCTGTGATAGAAAAAGCCTGCCCAGGAGCAGGAGCTTGTGGCGGTATGTACACTGCCAATACAATGGCATC
>JANMGN010000244.1:0-3904 GCA_031374645.1 Chitinophagales bacterium
TATTTCAAAATCTACTTTTTTAGATTTTTTTTTTAAAAATCAGGATAAAATTCACTTCTCTTTTTTATACAAAGCCTATTTTGTAAATGCTG
Organism: Chitinophagales bacterium; assembly: GCA_031374645.1. GTDB lineage: Bacteria > Bacteroidota > Bacteroidia > Chitinophagales > Saprospiraceae > CANHEE01. The sequence continues at coordinate 93 of JANMGN010000244.1, forward strand.
CCGAAAGGGAAAAAGTAGTTTTTAAAACTATCGCTGCCGACAAGAAAAATATCGAAAACAAATCGGAGCAATACAAAGGAATTATCCTGAACTTAGAGCTTTTGATTGATGCCGAAAATGCAGACAGTGCAGCTGTTTTACTCGAAAAATTACGCCCTTCATACGGCTCAGAAACTGCTACTTTTGCTTTTAAAATAAGTAAAGACAAACGTATTGTTCGTTCAAAAAAATTTAAGAGAACCAATTTTTTTAGAACACTAAACGAAATTTTAGGAAATTACAGCACCAAAGAATCTTTCGATGCTATTTTATATCTTATTGATAATGAGCTAATTGCGCCTTCACAATGCGCTTTTTCACTCGCTCGTATCAGTAATGTTTTTGCAGCACACGAAGGTACAGATGCGCAGCTTGCTAATCGGTATAGGCGTTATGCCGATTCTTTGAAGTCTTTTGATGCGCTTCGTCAATTTGGTTATGAGCGTTACAATCATTTTCAAAAAAATTATTTTACTGACGATGTAGATTACTATGGTGCGCTGGTCGGTACGGCTGCTGCGGTGGATAGTTATTGGTGGATTCGAGAAAATGCCATGTCGGATATGATGCAAACGCATCATCCGCACGCCTTGTATTATTGCGCTTCGCAATTTTACAAAGAACGGGACAAAACTGTAGCTTTTGGCTTTCAGTCAGAGTATTTTTTACGTATTCTGCACGGTTGGGTCAATGAAAAAATTGAAGTACAAGATGATGCTGGTCTTTTCACAGATACGCCATACGATATTACTTCTCGAAAAAACTTGCTGACATATTGGTCTCAGCATTGGGACGACTACGAATGGGACGATTTTTTACGTATTTTTGTAAATAAACAAGCAAAAGTAGCACAAAAAGAGAATTATGAGCGTCTTTTTCGTCGTTTATCTTCTACAAATGATAGCGTTGCAATACAATCTTTTCGAGAGCTTAGCGAAGGAGAGCCTTCTGAAATCATGAAATTGGCTGGAAAATATCGCTCTTTGCTAAGAAATATCAATCCTAATTTACCTAATTTTAAAAGTAAAATATTAGAAAATTTGGCTTTTTTGAGTAATTATTGTCGTCAGGAAAATATTGCTTACAGTCCGACAACAAAAGAAATAGAATTATTTTCGCTTTTACTAAATCAAATGCCGCCTTCTCAACGCTATTTGCTTGAAAATCAATTGATTAAAACATTAAATATTAATCAGATTACCGCTTTTGAGTATTGGGCAATTTTGCATGAACCGAATTTGGCGAGTAATTATTCTTGTAGTCGGATTTTAGATTATTGGTATTCTGCGCATATAGAAGAGATTTTTAATGATGAAAAACAGTTGCGTTTATTTTTGAAAAAAACAGCTCTTTTTACTCGTTTTTCGATGGTAGGTACTTGTAATATGTACGCTAAAAAATTAGTTTTGAAAGATGCAAAAATAAAACAAAAGTTACAAAAAATGGCAACATCTGAAAATGATGCTGACGTTGTGAATCAAGTTCAACTGTGGTGTGAACCGCCTAACAAAAACGAAAAAATTAGCACTACTTTGGCGAATACTTCGGGCGATAATACCAATATAAAAAACCTGATTTCGGTTTTAGAAACAAGCGATATTATAGACGTAGAAGCTATTAATAACATCACGCAATCTTCGTTTTATAAAGAAGAGTATAGGGATTTGTGCTTAAAATCGCTTGTGAAAATAGCTAATATCGAAGATGTTTTTCTTTTGAAAATACAGCCAAAACTCTCTGTAAAAAATGGCGATTTAAAATATTTCAAACCTATCTCCTTGTCTTACAAGGATTTAGATGATTTGCCTCGTATCTTTGAAACCGATGATGCTGATAGAATGTTCGCTTTTATGAGTGACCGCACCAGCGATTTTAAAATAGAAGAAGCTGGTTCTTTTTACAATAATATTTTTCGTTCTGCTTGGTTTGTAAATTATATCAATGGTGGTTTGTTCACAAAAAAAAATGCGTTGGTTGTGAAGCAAGTTTTAGAGCGATATTTGAGCGAAAGTGAGTTGATTTCAGAATTTGAAGAGCAGGCAACACAGCGTAATATTATACAATTAGATAATATAGGAAAACCTCTTTTGGATAAGTTAGCGACTATAAAAACAAGCACATTGGACGATGAAACTCGTAGTAAAATTTTAAATGAAATCGTCGCTCGAGTAAATTACGAAGACCTTGGGCTACTTGTTCCTTTTTTAAATGATATGGGCGACATCAATGGAAAATCTTCACTTACTTTTTTGCATGAAGATTTTGGTTTGCCTATTTTTGAATTTTCTACAGCTCAAGAATCCAATGAATTTGTACAAAATCATGCAAAATTATCAGAATTGGAGTTTTATAAGCTCTACGTAGAAAAATTTGGTTTGGAAATTACAAAGAAAAATAAGGAATTGGATTTTGAAAAAATATACAATATTTTAAAATATGACCTTGTAACGCCTTACGTTAGCACAGGCGGAAGCAAGCGTGATTTTTATGTTTATGGCATCATAAAGATATTAGAATTGAAGTTTTTAACGCAGCTTGGTTTCCATTATAAACTCAATGAATCACAAGTTTTTTACTCTTACAACAGTAGCAAAAGGGTAGAAGCCTGGCTGAAATATATGTCTGATAATAGAATATACAAGCCTGATAATGAGGGAGTTAAGAGTTTTAATCAGTAGGGAAATCGCCTGATTACAAATTGTTTATATTTTTAATTATACATTTTGGTTCATCCATGATTTTGGCGGAACTTCCACGGTAAAACCCGTGAGGTCTTCAATACCTCACGGGTTTATAGAGCGCAACAAATCATCATGGATGAACCTACATTTTTAATTTTTCATTATTTATACCAGCGCCCATTTTTCATTACACTATTAAAATTCTTTTGATAAATGATTGCATTTTCTGGATAAATCATCAGTTCATCAATGTAAACAGTAGATGATTTGGGTAAATCATTAAACAATATAAATTCGACCTCCGAATCAGTTTGTTTCAGCTCAAAAGGAGCTTGTACTAAAACCCAACTTCCATCTATACCTATTATATTATGTATCGCTCCATACTCCAAGCGAGAAATTTCTTCGCCATTTTTACTTATTTCTTTGATATAAAAATCATGTTTAATTGATTTCCCTTGTTCCAAATTAAGCCAAAATTGTAATTTGTACTTGCCAACTTTTTGATTGGGAATTTGACCTTTAAAAATAGTTATTTTTTTATCATTTTCAAGTAAAAATGCCCCATTACCTTGATAACGAGTAGGTGTTTCTTTGTCATCAAACGTTTTATAAACAAAATTCTCAACACTATCCTTTGTCAAGAGATTACCTCTCCTTAGCAACATTACATTATTCGCTTCTTGCATTACACCTTGCTTTTTTTCTTCTATTGCTTTTGAGTAAGCATCAATAGGCAATTCGTAAAGTACCAAAGCGGCATTTTCATGTAATTTTTTTCCTTTCGACAAAAGAATAGTATAATCTTGTCCAGCATTTTGTAACCAGTTTTTATCCACCAAAGCCAATAATGGTTTTTGATTTGGTAAATTATTTAAAACAGGCGGCACTCTGTACAATGGTTTCCCCAACGGAAAACTACCCAAGGTCTGCTGCCAAGACGTACGGCTCATCATTACGCCCAAAGACGGCATTCCACTATAATAACTCGCAAATAAATTACGTGAAAAAATATCTCCATTCAAGTCCAAACCAAGGTATTCTGCGCCTGTATGAAAATAAGGTAATGGCAAAATCGCTTGATATTTTGCT
>JANMGN010000105.1:0-2020 GCA_031374645.1 Chitinophagales bacterium
CATTCGCCTTTTTCGGAAGTTGCCATCAAAATACGCTGACAAACTTTACCATTTTTTGACTTTATTTTTTTACCGTTTTTGACGTTGTTTGTAGAGTAAAACATCGTTTTATTTTCTCTATCAAAACAAAGCGGTCCATCGTTGTAGGCTGACGTTAATTTTTGTGAAAAAATCTCAGGCGCAGTCAGATTACCTTCTGGACTACGGCGTGCAATTTGAATAGAAACCGCCTTGTTATTCTTCTGTTTTTCGTCTTTAACCTTGCTTTTAGTGGTTTTGTCGGTCGAAATAAAGACAATTCCATTTTCGTAAAACGTAGGACTAAACTCAAAGTTTGTGCTATTTACGGTAGTTTCGTTGATAATCATTGCTTTATCGTCTGTCGGAACGTCAGCATTTTGTGCCATCAAAAAGACACAAAAAAATATCGGTATGAGGGATAATATTATTTTCTTCATAAGGAATAAAGCTCTTTCTAAATCTTTTTTCGATAAAAAAATTAATATTTAGGAAGAAGTTGTTTTTTAAATTATATGAAAATATCGTTTTTATTTTGTATAAAATATTGAAAATCAGTTGTTTATCAGTATTTTAAAAGAAAAATCTTGGATTGGTGATGATGCCTTTTTCAGTAGCATTAATATCGTAGCGGAGCAATAATTCAAAACTACCATTATGGTATTTTGCCAAATCAGAAACGCCATAATCATAAGCTGCACCAATTCCGAATTTTTCAGAAATCTGATAAAACATCAACGCATCGACCGATTCGCCTTTTGCAGACTGTCCTGTACGATACGAAGCGCCCAAAGTAAATTTCTTTTTTACCACAAAACTAACGTTTGCGTCAGCACTAAACGGTGCATTTTGGGCATATTTTACGATTAAAGCGGGTTTTAAATCTAAGTCATCGGTTACAGGAAAAAGACCGCCTACCATACCGTAAAAATGCGGAGAACTCTCAGCACGAATAGAATTGCCGTTGTCTTTTCCTAATTTATTTCTGTAAATATTAGGAACAGAAAGCCCGATATAAAAATCTTTGTACGTAAAATAAAGTCCTGCGCCAATATTTCCATTGTAATAATTGTAATCACTTGCTGCCAATTGCGCAGGGTCAATTGCGGTAGAACCTGTTGTAAGCAAAGGATTAGTCAAATCCAATTTGTAGTAGCGAAACGTGCCGCCAATACCGAGTTTTACATTGACATCTTTTGTTTTTACCAAACTATACGAATAATCCATGTTCACCATATAGTTATCATTTACTGCGCCAATCGTGTGATGATGCAAATTCAAACCAATTCCTAATTTTTTACCTAAAATCGGTGAATCAAAACTGACCAATTGTGATACAGGTGCGCCTTCAAAACCAATCCATTGTTTGCGGTACAAAGCCGAAACTGAGGTCACTTCTCTCGCTCCTGCAAAGGCTGGATTAATCAACAATTTATTGTACATAAATTGCGTGTATTGGTTTTCTTGTTGTGCTTGTACTGAAAAACAAGCTGTTATATATAGTAGAAATATTAATTTTTTCATTTTATAAATTTTTTTGATTTTTTTTATCCCTGAGAAGGTGTTGAACTCTATCAGGGATAAAAAATCTAATCTGAATTTTTATCTAAAAATATTTACAAAGCCTTTTTTTACTTCGCTTACGGCGTTTAATTGGAAAATATAATAATACGTTCCGTCAGGAAGATTTTTAGATTTCCAAGTGCCTTCCCAGTCATTTTTGTAGTCGATAGAGCGATAAACTTCTTCGCCCCATTGATTGAAAACAGTCAAATTTGCACCATTTTTTCCAGCTATACCACCGATAACCAGTACATCATTGATACCATCACCGTTCGGTGTGAAAAGGGTCGGGATAGTAATATCATTGTTCACTTTTGGCGTTATGATAATCTTTACGGATTGATCTTTTACGCAAGCATCAGGGCAATTGTCGTAGCACAAATCGTATTTGAAAATCACTTCGCCAACATAAGGTGCTTTGCTCACAAAATTAAATGTT
>JANMGN010000319.1:0-3663 GCA_031374645.1 Chitinophagales bacterium
TGTAAGTAACATCAATGTTATTACAATCAAAAGGATTGCATATATAAACTGTTCTGTAGCAGATTTTTATACAAGAAGAAACTGGGTCTTTATATCTAAAACCAATTGTTTCGGTCGTACAATTTGTAGGAATAGGAAATGCTCCATTTGGTATTGTTTTTGGTTCTACACCGCCTCCGATATATTGTAACCATTCGCCATTTCCGCCAGCGATTTGTCCGTTGTAAGTAAAGATAAAACTATTTAGAGCAGCGTTGTACTCGTAAGAAATACTATTTTCTCCACAAGCGTAAGGGTCAGAAACACATACTTTTGTACAGCAACAACCACTCGGGTCGCCTGAGGTGGCATTTTCGTATTCGTAGCAAATAATATACTCGCCTTCGCCTCCGTATTTTGAAAAATCAAGTGTTTGTATATTACCACTATTTGTGACAAAGGTTTTGTTGTCTTTTACGTTTTTGATACGCCATTGAGTGACAGTTCCAGTTGTAATTGCTGAAAAAGTATAGCGCAAAGGCGTAGTAGGGTCGTTGTTAAAATAAAATTTCAATTGGTCGCAATCTGTCGTTTGAAAACAATCATCTCCAATTTTGATACTTTTGCTACAAATTTTATATATTTTATCATTTTGGTCAAAATACAATAAGCTAATTTTGTATTTTCCTGCTGCAATATTTTTGTTAATACTTTGCGCTATATCATCTCCAATAAACCATTTTACATCAGAAATACCTTGTAAATTGGTGGTTAAAATCAGTTGCCCATTGCCAGTATTTGGCGAATAGGAGTACTGAATAGAAGTTGCGCAAGCGTCAGGATCGCAATTTGAAACGGGCGCACTACAAATAGTATATTGCGTACCATCAAAATAATTCACAGAATAAGTGAATTTTTGACAAGGCGAAGCTGTTGGTAAAGCGTAAGTTATTTTTGCTGTATTTCCTATGTTTTTTTGCGTTTCATCTTCTGTCCAAGCGAAATTTGAGCTATTCGCAGCAGGATTTTTTATGCTTAAAACCAACGATTTTTTGCTTGAAATATATGAAACATCAATATTGTTGCAATCAGACGGCGGACAATTAGATATTTTTTTCGCACAAATACTTACTACATTTGTCGTAGGATTTTTGTAACGATAATAAATAATACGTGTCGCACAAGGCGTTGTCGCTTCTAAAATATTGCCCAAAGGAAGCGGAAGCGGCTCTCCTACACCATTGTCTGCAAGGAAAATTCCGCCGGCGATTGTAGGCGTAAACACAAAATTATTGGTTGCGGCATTAAAAGTATGCGTAAACGCTGTCGCTCCGCAAATAAAGGGATTTTCGGCCTTGATAGAAATTCCGCAACACTTTGTCGAAGCACCTACAAATGCCTTGTAAGCTACTGTAAAATCGCCTGGTCCACCATATTTTGGGTCAGCAAAATCTATCGTAATCGAAAAATTCGTATTACTCAATTTCGTGATTGTATTCGTTTTTAGGTTTTTTACTCTCCAATCTAAAATCACATTTGCATTGGAAGCTGTAAAAGTATATTCCAACGGTTTTGCAGGATTATTCGTAGAAGAAAAACGAATTTCGTTACAAGATTGGTCAAAACATTGTGTATCATCTTCTGCTTTTATGCTGAAACAAAATGCCGCTTTATTCACGCAATTCGCTACGGTTTTTGTAACATCGCAGCAAACGGTATAAGTACCAAAATCAGGCAAATTTATACTTGGATTTGCGACAGCTGGAATAGAAATAGCAGGAAAACCTACAACACTCCATTTATAAATATAGTTTGTGGCTGTTGGTAATCCGCTGAATGTCAGTATTTTAGAGTTTATATTCGATTTGATATTGGTAATTTGGTCTATCACATTTGGGCAACCTCCTTGACAAGTTTGGTCGCTTACTTCGTATGCAGTACGTGACATTCCGCACTCATTTATGGCAGTTGCAACGACTTTTACTAAGCCTGGTTTTGCTTTCAAAAATTCAGGATTTGCGTTTACGCCAGTAGTCACTACCGAGCCTGCAATTTGATTGTTTATGTCTAAGATAGTCCACGTCAAATTGCTGATATTTTGGCTATTAGGCGTTGTCATCAAAAAACGTCCATTACCCAAAGTTTGGTAAGCAATATTCAAAATTGGAGGCTCTTTGCAAGCTCCAGGATTATAAATTACATTTAGCGAGCAAGTATTTATCAGCTTTCCAGTGCTATCAAATACTTTTTCTAAAATAGTATAAGTTCCTGTTTGTGAGAACTTTATGTTTGGATTTTTGCTATTTTTAGTCGTATTATTTACAAAAGAAAAAAGCGTTTGGTCGCCCAAAATTTGCCATTCGTAAGTATATGTAGTATTTTCACAAAAATTATTTTCACAATAAACATTCAAATCCTTACCTATATAATAGTTGAAACAGCCCGAACTCGGAGCGCAAGCCGCTACGCAACCAAGCGTAGTATTACAATTTCCTTTGGCAAATTCCAGTGGAATATAACCCGAATCTGAGCCTAACAAACACTCATTTGTGAGGTCGTTGAAAACGCCACCTACGCAGTATGCCTCGGTCGCAGTTGCGCAATTTGCTATAAAACCTACTTTTTTATTTCTAACAGAACAAATATTGTCTATAAAAAAACGAGCGTCTGTTTTGGAAGCATTAAAATTCAGGTTATTGGGAATCGCAACGGTCGGATTTGGCATTACAATATCCGTTTCACGGTGTCCGCCGATGAAAATTTCCACTCGTTTGGTAGCTACTCGCACTAATTGCGCCACTCGAAACCAACTGTCTTTCGGATAACGAAACGAAGCTATCGGAATTGCATTGTTAGAAGCCTTTACAAAAGCCGTATCGTTTTTGCCAAAATCTATCAGATATTTTATCGTATTGTTGTTATCTACAAGTGCAATTCGAGCTGATTTTCCGCTTGGTACAAATAGTTTTGTAGCAACGTGAAAATCAAAATCAGGCGTATTATTTACAAATTTGTAATTCATACTTGCCGACTGAGTTCCGAACTCAAACTTAGCAGAACGTGTACCTTGATAGCTTGGTGCAGCAGCAATCGTAGCAGGAATTATATTGCTACCAGAGGAAATCGCCCAATTTAAACGATCTGCAACACTCGAACCTACGGCAGAGTTTTCAAAATTTTCGCAGCGAATAAGGTCGCCACCGAAGTTAATTTCCTCGTCACATTCTATACACGTTTGAGAAAATAATGTGTTTTGCGCCAATAAAATAATGGCGAAAAATAACCCTTTTAGGAATTTTTTTTGTGTCTGCATTTTGCGTAAATAAAAGATAAACAAAAGATTACAAGTAATAAAAAATCAACATATCAACAATAAAAAATATACTTTTGTTGTGTTTTGTGACTTCATTAACTGTGAAAAGGGAGGTAGGTAATGTGAACAAATTTTCATTTGAGTTACAAAAATATAAGTTTTTGTTGAAAATAACTAATATTTTAGTATATTTTTTTCCGAAAATGTGTCACAGATTTAAGCAAAATATAAATTATGTTAAAAGTTAAATTGATTATAACGTTTAACTTCTATACAAAAAAATACTTCTAAAATTAATAACACCAACAAAATTTGTAACTTTGCGCAATTGAGTTCCAAATTTGACAACTTTTTCAAAAGTTGTCAAATTT
>JANMGN010000341.1:0-1837 GCA_031374645.1 Chitinophagales bacterium
ATTCAAGGTTTTTTTGATATTCCTGTCGATCATTTGAGAAGTGAAGCGATTTTTGTACCTTACTTGGAAAAGGAAACAGATATGTCGAATGTGATTTTTGCATCGCCTGATGTTGGAGGTGTAAAAAGAGCAAAGGCTTATGCTAAACATTTTAAATGCGACCTTGTTATATGCAACAAACATCGTGAAAAAGCGAACGAAGTTGCAAGTATGACCGTAATCGGAGAAGTGGCTGGCGCAGATGTAATTTTGGTAGATGATATGGTGGACACCGCTGGGACGCTTTGTAAAGCTGCTGAAGTTTTGCTCGCAAAAGGCGCAAAAAGTGTTCGTGCTATGTGTACGCACCCGATACTTTCTGGAAAAGCTTATGAAAATATAGAAAACTCTAAATTGACAGAGTTGATAGTTTGTGATACTATTCCTTTGGCAAAAAAATCGCCTAAAATAAAAGTGCTTTCTACTGCAAAATTATTTGCACACGCCATACGTTATACACATGAGAATAAATCTATTGCGTCACTTTTTATAGAATAAACCTATATTTTAGCTCAACTGTTTAATTATACCTGTAAGGTTTTTTATAAAAATAGTATGGATTTGGAAATATATTTTAGTTTTTGACGTCTGCTAATAAAAATCTTTTTAAAATGGCTAATCAAAATAATCAATCAGAAAATCTTAACTCAAAACCAACACTACAATATTTGGTAGATAACTGGCAAAAAATTGTCAAACGCTACCAAGTTCCGAACCAAACGAAGGCAATTTTGCAAATAGTAACTTCGTTTTTGCCTTTTATTGGGCTATGGGCTTTGATGTATTGGAGCTTGTCGGTGTCTTATTGGCTAACGCTCGGTTTGGCTTTTATCAATGCGTTTTTTGTTGTTAGGATATTTATTATTCAGCACGATTGTGGGCATCAGTCTTATTTCAAATCTCGAAAATGGAACGATGCAGTCGGTTTTGTTTGTAGTCTTTTTAGTATGATTCCTTAAAAATATTGGGCAAAATCGCATAACTTTCATCACGGACATAATGGACAGCTCGAAGAAGATACACGTGACATTGGAGATGTTACGCTTTATACCGTAGAGGAGTTTAAAAAGATGACAAAAACGCAGCGTTTGGGTTATCGTATTTACCGTATGCCTTTGGTGCTTTTTGGTTTTGGTGCGGTGTATTATATTTTGATACACAATCGTCTGCCTTTGGTAAAGCTCAATGGTTGGCAACCTGCAAAACGTGCTTTACTTTTGAGCAATATTTGTATGGGTTTGTTTTATACTGCCATCATTTTGACCTTTGGAATGAGTACGTTTTTGAAAATTCACTTGCCTATTATTGCTTTTTTTGGTGTGATAGCGGTTTGGTTTTTTTACGTACAACATCAGCACGAAGATGCTTACAAACAGTGGAAACAAGATTGGAATTATGTACTTTCTGCCATTCAAGGTAGCACTTATTACAAATTGCCACGCATCGTACAATGGCTTACGGGCAATATTGGTTTGCACCATATTCATCACTTGAGTTCGCTGATTCCGAATTATAATTTGCAAAAATGCAAAGATGAAAATCCAATTTTGCAAGAGCATATTACGACTATTACGTTTTTTGAAAGTTTAAAATGTATTTCACACAAACTTTGGGATGAGCAACAGCAACGTATGATTTCGTTTAGAGAATTTTATAAAAAATACCAGTAAACGTAGGTTTTATTTTGAAAAAAACGCCAAATATTCTGAAAGGAACATTTGGCGTTTTTTTATCTTGTAAAAAATAGGTTTATCTTCTTAGACCCGTCAGGTGTTGAAGACCTCACGGGTTGAGAAGA
>JANMGN010000347.1:0-4638 GCA_031374645.1 Chitinophagales bacterium
GACTTGTAGCCAATGAATTTATTCGTTGGTTTTAGAAAAAAAGTATATATTTGCAATAGAAATAGCCTTGTGGTTGCGAGGTGAAAACACCACGCAAGGCGGTAGAGGTGTTTTCAAGGGGAAGACCAAGCAAGGCGAAATTATTCAAGGCCGATTCAAAGGGTTATATATACTCCTTTTCATCAACCTGATGAAATTTCTGAGCATCGTGACGAATCCGACGGTCACGAGTACTTGGTCTTTACTTATGGAGCAGATTATGAGCGTAGAGTAATGGAATTGAGAGGGTCGTCATTACCTATTGTAGGTGGTGGAGTAGCACAAGAAGTTTACGAAAGAAGGTATTACAATGGAAACTATGAAGAAGATCATCTAGCACCTACATGGTGGGGTCCAGGTGTCACTCGTAAAATTCATTATATAGCGGGAGGCGATGGTATTTGTGCCATGTACATACAAACACAAATTGGCGAAGGCGAAATAAAAGACAGTATCTATTATGTTTACAAAGACTACCTTGGTTCATTTTTGACCTTCACTGATGAAAAAGGCGATGTAAAATATGAACAAAATTTTGATGCTTGGGGCAGATACCGAAACATAAAAGATTGGTCTTACGTAAATACATACAACTCCAAACCATCTGAATTACCTCGTTGGCTGTACCGAGGATTTACAGGGCACGAGCATCTGAATAGGGAACAACTTGAGTTTAACCTTATCAATATGAATGGTCGCCTATACGACCCTATCAATGGGCGTATGCTGAGTGTGGATAATTATGCCAATGACGCACAAGGTACACAAGGTTATAACAGATATACTTACGCCAATAACAATCCTTTAAGATACACAGACCCTGATGGAGAATGGGTACAATACGCTGTTGGCGCTGCGTTGGGTGGATATCAAGGCTATCAATTAGGTAAAGCATCAGGAGCAAAAGGATGGGAATTAGTGGGTTGTACACTATTCGGGGCTGGAATTGGAGCATTAACCGCAGGACTAAGTACTGCAATATCCGCTTCTACAATTCCATTTGCTAATACTTTAGCAATTGCAGCCAGTTCTGGATTTAGTTCTTTGGCAATGAATGTCGCTTTCGATACTCCTCTATCTATTAGTTTAGGAGTTGCTTCTTATAGTGAGGATACTGGTTGGGGCTGGTTAGGTAAATCTGGAAACTCTTTTGTAGAAAATTTAGGGTATTTCTGGGGATTATCTAGTAATGTTCAGGATTTAGCTACGCTAAATAATAGTATTATTGCAGATGTGAGAGCGAGGAAAGAAATAGCGGGTCATTCAGAAGCACAAATATCACCAGAGGATTTTATTTCCGTTGGCCCCAAGGATAAAAGCCCTGTGCCTTGGAAAGCTAATTCCAATAATGATTTACTTTGGGAGTCTCAATATATAAATCACTCAGTAGATGGAAACAATCAACTATTTATTAACCAATCGAAAGATTCTTATTGGTTAGACCAAGTAAAAGTAAACAAAGATGCATTTTGTTCTGTGACAGATAATATCAATAGTGGTAAAAATGTATTTGGATTTGGAAAATTCAAATATGCAGTCAATAGAGGCTGCGTAAACTATACGTCAAGAGGTTTATTTATGTCAGGTGTACCAAATGTCAATGCGTTTTTACCACTTAGTCATCCAGCATTACTCAATTTTGAGCTAAGAATTCGCCTTGTATCATCATATAATTTGACAAATGGCACTTACAAAAAACGATAAAAAATCTATATTATGAAAAATCTAAGTTTGAGTTTTTATTTCTTATATACACTTTTACTATTTTTTTTAAATATAAGTGTAATATCGTCACAATCGACAAACGATCAAGAATACTACTTGTCAATGAATTTTTCTCAACTGACAGACACTACTTTAAAGTATTACGTTGCCTCATTTACTAAAATGGGCACACTAAAATCTTTTTCTGTTTATTCTCCTAAACAGAAAAAATTATTAGAGTCTAAGAGTTATTATTGTGAGACTACCTCCTCTGTACATACAGGGATAGATAACATTAATATTAGTTTTTTTGCTAATATTGGTATTGAGGAATTTAAATCACAAAATCGCAAAATCAGTTATGATGACAATAATCAAAGTATTAAAGTTGATGGATTATCTATAATAGGCACTCAGCAAATACCTAAATCTCAAATTGATGGTATTCGATTTTGTAGAGTAGGCTGTAGAAGATTGATGATAGACTTACCTCAGGTCGCTATCAACGATATTTTTGAACCCGACTTATGCATATCAAAACAAAAAAATTGGATAGGTAAAGAAAGTTGCAATAGTTGTTTTAAGGCTTTCGTTAGTAATTTTTGGACTTTCATATACCTACAAGGTGGCACGGCAGGCAACAAATATGAGGTTACATGGATTATTAAGGGAGATAAATATTATGGTCGTATAATAGATAAACTACCCGATGATTAACAAAAGCAAACCGCTGTACCTAAAAAACACAGCGGTTTGCTTTTTTCGCCTTGCGTGGTGTTCTAACTAAAAAATACTACCATCGCCGTGCATGGTCTTATGACCTTGCACACCACAAGGCTCAAAACTATTGCAAAACACCACAAACCGCTGTACCTAAAAAACACAGCGGTTTGCTTTTTGGAAAAAAGCCACCAAAATTACGTAGTAATGACCGACTCGTAGCCGATGAATTTATTCGTTGGTTTTAGAAAAAAAGTGTATATTTGCAATAGAAAACGCCTTGTGGTTGCGAGGTGAAAACACCACGCAAGGCGGTAGAGCTATTTTCAAGGGGAAGACCAAGCAAGGCGAAAATGGTTGGAGAACTTGGGGAACATCAAGTCTTGTAAATGGTTCATTGGAATTTACTGCCCATGCTCAAAAAACGGTCAGCCGAGAAATTGTAAACACGACAGCTTCACAAGTAGCCAAAGAGGTTGGAAAAAGTAGTGTAGATGATCTTGGACGTGTATTTTGGGCAGGCGGAGAGCATTCAATGACTGCAGCAATGAATTTTGCAAAAAATAATAATATGATTACAATGGAAATGACAACAGCTGGTAAAAATATGCAAGCACTAACGAAAGGCATGCCTTGGGAAAAGGCTAAACCTTTGTGGACAAATCTTTCTGCAGAATTTGCCCATGGTGCATCAGGTACTGCTCATGTCTTCCACAATGGAGTAACTGGAATTAACATCCAAAGTGTATGGGGTGTTACAGAGTATCCAATTTTACAATCTAAAGGCATAAATATAATTTATCACGTAATTCTACCTTAATATATTATGATAACAATTCAAAAATTAGCTATTTATTCTCATTTTTATGGCGATATTGATGGCTGGGCGAGGTCTGGTACTTCTGAACAAAAAGCAAATATGAGAGATAACGATTGGTTTTTAATTGACAATCTTGTTCAAGACATTTTATTGATGTCAAAAGGGCTTACTTCTGAAATATTTAATCAAAAATTAAATGAAAAATTAGTTAACAGTTGCGATGACAACTCTACAATACAGGAGTTAAAAAAAATAGCTATTGCTACTGCATAGTATATAAAATTTTGCACTACGTGGTCTTCCACCTAAAACAGTACCATTGCCGTGCATAATCTTATAACCTTGCACACCACAAGGCACAAAGCTATTATAAAAATATCACAACCCGCTGTACCTAAAAACCACAGCGGTTTGCTTTTTGGAAAAAAGCCACCAAAATTGCGTAGTAATGACCGACTCGTAGCCGATGAATTTATTCGTTGGTTTTAGAAAAAAAGTGTATATTTGCAATAGAAAACGCCTTGTGGTTGCGAGGTGAAAACACCACGCAAGGCGGTAGAGGTGTTTTCAAGGGGAAGACCAAGCAAGGCGAAAAGAAACTTAGATGGCTCCGTAACACAATGGGTTCATGACAGGAGGTACTACAATGGAAACTATGAAGAAGATCATGTAGCACCTAAATGGTGGGGTCAGCCAGGTATTGTTCGTAAAATCCACTACATAGCAGGAGGCGATGGTATTTGTGCCATGTACATACAAACACAAATTGGAGAAGGCGAAATAAAAGACAGCATATTTTATGTCTATAAAGACTACCTTGGTTCATTTTTGACCTTTACCGACGAGAAAGGCGATGTAAAATATGAACAAAATTTTGATGCTTGGGGCAGATATCGAAACATAAAAGACTGGTCTTACGTAAATACATACAACTCCAAACCATCTGAATTACCTCGTTGGCTGTACCGAGGATTTACAGGGCACGAGCATCTGAATAGGGAACAACTTGAGTTTAACCTCATCAATATGAATGGTCGCCTATACGACCCTATTAATGGGCGTATGCTGAGTGTGGATAATTATGCACACGATGATGCAGGTACACAAGGTTACAATAGATATACTTATGCTAATAATAATCCCTTAAAGTATACAGACCCTGATGGGGAAGTACCATTTTTTATTATTCCTAATGTAGGTTGGAGTAGTAGCGGAGGATTATCTATTGGTTTAGAGTTTGGAATAGGCATACCAGGACTTTTAAGTGCTTCTGTAACAGTAGGATATAGTTTTGGAAGTAAACAGCTTAGTGCTTCAATACAAGGAGGAGCCGTAGGATTTTATGCAGGTTATGG
>JANMGN010000373.1:0-1962 GCA_031374645.1 Chitinophagales bacterium
TTAAAGGGAAGTCGTTGTAAAATAACAACGTAACATCCTTGCAGTCAGTTACATATGTTATTTTACAACGCCAAAAAAATTAACGACTATTTCTATACGCCTACTTAAGTAGCTGGGCTAAAATAATTGATATTTTAGCTCAACTACTTATTTTTACTTTTCAAAATCAATAACTCCACAAATCTTGCTCGTAATTGAAAATGGATTGTTGGATTTTTTCGCCTTCGAGTAGTAAATCTGTCGCTACCAAATAATCTTCCAAACGTCGGTCATAAATATTAGATTCCTTGGTAATATAACCCGAAAATAGCCGCATTTCCAGCGCATCTTCCCAAGATACCTGTTTTGATCCAAAAATAAAGGTAATTCAGGTAAGGAGAACTTAGCATTTGAAACTAAAAAAATCAACCTTAAATATTCTTACATCGAAGGTATTTTTTTATACCCCAACCTTATAACATTTAGCGACATATTTCGTTTATACCATTATTAAATACATCAATATGAAATTTAGATTTTTTTCTTTAGTATTTCTAATGTTTTTTGTTGCAAAAACTGCTTTTGCCTCTTATCTTTTGTTGCCGATGGACGACCGTCAAAAACAACATTTGAAGGCTTATGGTATCACGTATTGGGTTTTGCAGCAAAATGTAGAAGCGCATTGGCTGCTCAATTATCGTGGCGGAAGTTTTGCTTTCAAACACATTCAACAATTTGAAAAAGAGTGTTTGACACGAGGTGTGAGCTACGAAGTGATTTCGGACGGACAGTTTGCAGGTATTCAAAATGAAATTGCAAATCCTGAAATCAATATGGAAGATGTGAAGCTCGAAAAAGCACCACTCATAGCCGTTTATTCGCCTACCGTGAATGAAAAAGGAGAAGAAGTGCAACCTTGGGACGATGCCGTAACGCTCGTACTGACTTATGCTGAAATCCCTTATGATGTAGTTTATGATGAAGAGGTTTTGAGTGATAAATTGCCAAAATACGATTGGTTACACCTGCATCACGAAGATTTCACGGGACAGTATGGTCGTTTTTGGACGCAATACCATACTGCTCCTTGGTACAAAGAAAATCAGAGAAAACAAGAAGCTCTTGCCGATAGAATGGGTTTTAATAAAGTTTCGCAACTAAAATTAGGTGTCGTAAAACGCATCAAAGAATGGATTGGCGGAGGCGGATTTATGTTTGCAATGTGTTCAGCAACAGACACTTATGATATTGCACTCGCTGCTGATGGTATTGATATTTGTGAAAAAATGTACGATGGCGATGCTGATGATGCGAACGCAAATTCAAAGTTAGATTTTACAAAAACACTCGCTTTTAAAGGCTTTCAAGTAAAAACTGACCCTTTGGAATACGAACATTCTACGATAGATAATAATGCTGGCAGATTGCAAGATCCACAACAGGATTATTTCAATTTGTTTGATTTTTCAGCAAAATGGGATCCTGTTCCTACGATGCTTACACAATGTCAGACCCGTACTGTGAAAGGTTTTATGGGACAATGTACTGCTTTTTTGAAACCTTATCTTAAACCTGATGTGTTGGTTTTGGGCGAGGCAAAATCTTATGGAGAAGCACGTTATATACACGGTACACACGGGAAAGGTTTTTTTACATTCTATGGTGGACATGATCCCGAAGATTATAAACATTACGTTGGCGACCCAAATACTGATTTGATTTTACACCCAAATTCGCCAGGTTATCGCCTCATTTTGAATAATATTTTGTTCCCTGCTGCAAAAAAGAAGCAAAGAAAAACATAAAGCAAGCTAAGGAGTTTGTAATAAATAGCTTGACCAAAAAGTGTTTCCAAAAATTAATTTGGAAACACTTTTTTTATTTATAAAATAAATTTAAGGTGTATTATTTTGACAAACAAATATGGTTCATCCATGATTTTGGCGGAACTTCCACGGTAAAACCCGTGAGGTCTTCAATACC
>JANMGN010000374.1:0-6328 GCA_031374645.1 Chitinophagales bacterium
TTCATCCTGTTATTCATTTTTCTTTTGATAAAATGGACAATAAGATTTTGGAAACGTCAATTTTGTGGAAAATTGATAATCACGCTCAACAGTTTGAAGTTGAGTTGAGAGCCGATGGCGTAAAAAATCGTTTTCAAGAATTGCTGGAAAAAGTGAGTGTAAAACATGGCGAAGTTGTACTTTTAATTGATGAATATGATAAGCCGATTATTGAGTTTTTGGAGTTTGAGGAAAGCGGTATTTATACCAAAGCGATTGAAAATCAGAAAATTATGAAACAGTTTTATTCTGTTTTGAAAGCGAGTGAAGAACATTTGCGTTTGACTTTCATCACGGGCGTTTCCAAATTTACAAAAGTTTCTGTTTTTTCTGATTTGAACCACTTACAAGATATTTCGTTGGACGACGATTTTGCTAATATTGTTGGTTACACACAACAAGAGTTGGAGCTTAATTTTAGTGAATATATTGATAAAGCTGCGGATTCTCTAAATATGGATAAGTTACTTTTATTGCAAGAAATGAAAGTTTGGTACAATGGTTTTAGTTGGAATGGAACAGAAACGCTTTATAATTCTTTTGGTATTTTAAACTTTTTTAGTAAAAGAAAATTTGAAAATTATTGGTTTTCGACAGGAACTCCTACGTTTTTGTTGAACCAAATGAAAAAGCAAAATATCTTTATAGTAGAAAATTCATGGTTGGACAGAGGCGATTTAGACGGTTATGATATTAATAATTTGACGATACTTCCTTTGCTTTTTCAAACGGGTTACTTGACCATAAAAGAAATAGACACAACAACAGGAATGTTTCGCTTAGACTATCCTAATCAGGAAGTTCGACAAAGTATGTACCGTTTTATGATTGATGGTATTGCACCAAGTCCGCAGCGTTTTAGTACCACTAATACGATGTTGCAGATTACAAAAGCTTTTGTTGAAAATGATTTGACAAAAATTCGTAGCATCATCAGCTCTTTATTGGCGGATTTACCTTACGAAGTGTATGACAAACAATCCGAAGGTTTGTATCACGGATTACTGCATTTTATGTTTAGTTTGTTGGGTGTTTATATCAAAAGTGAAGTGCATAGCGCAAGAGGTCGGGCGGATAGTGTGGTGGAAACGGCAACGCACGTTTATATTTTTGAATTCAAATTTAACAAAACAGCAGCCGAAGCAATGCAACAAATCAAGGACAAAAAATATGCTTCTAAATATGAAAACTCAGGAAAAATCATCGTCGGAATTGGTGTGAATTTCAAAACAGCCGATAAAGAAATCAATGAGTGGGAAGTGGAAAATTTGTAAGACCTGTCATTTTTCTATATTAGACATTATACACAAACAACTCATTTCCAATGAGTTGTTTGTGCGTTATGTCTAATCATTTTCTTGTATCATTTTCTCCAAAACTGTTTTTACATATTCGCCTTGACTTTGAAAATAAACATTTCGGTCATTGAAACCTTGTAGCGTTTCGCCGCCACGCCAATGCTTTAATTCTTCTAATTTTGTAGGCGTAATGATGAACGAACTTAAATGAAAATCCTTATCGCTGATGCGCTGTTCAATGCTTTTGACCGTTTCGTAAAACTTTAATTTCGGGTCTTCAAAACCACTAACTTGGCGTAAACCTTTGGGGTCAATAAAACTCAAATATTGTTTTTTGCCGACCACTAACCACAACAAAAAGTCAGGGTAAAAATTATTTGCTTCAAAAAAGCCAATGCCCTTGCGGCTTTTGTTGCGTAAAAGGTAGAGTTCTTTGTCTTTAAAAAAACCACTGCCTTTTTGTACAAAATCACGCAATTGCAACACAAAATCTTTTTCGCTATCGTTGAGTTGTACGGGTTCTATTTTGATGTTTTTTTCTTCGCTGCCTACATATTTTGGCGCAAGCCAAAGTAAAGGTTCAAAAAGATGATTGTCAAAATGTATGGCTTTGAAAACATTGTGCTGCACTTCAAAATCCTTTATAAACGCTTTATCTTCAATGAGTTGTTTGAGTTCATTGACTTTTTCGATGATACTTTTTTGACTTTTTTCAATGGCAATTTTATATTCTTTCTCAAAATTTGGATGCGTTTTATCCAAAATACGGGTAAAAGCATTTTTAGCAATAAACTCACTTTTCGTAAAGTTAAAACGTCTATCCATGTATTTTTTCAACAAAATAGTGCCTATTTCTTGCCAAGTGCGTGTACTTTCAAAATTATCAAAACTCAATTCGCCTTCGGGAATGTGAAGTTTATACCATTTTTCGCCTTGTAAAAGTAAGGTTTCCAACTGATTTTTATCTATTGCCACATTGTGCCAAGCCCGTTCGTTTTTGTAAAATTGCAACTCAAAATACACTTGTTCCCAATCAAAAAATGCCAAATGTGCTGCACTCAATTGATGTTCTTCTTGATTGTCGAGTGCTATGATGTCTTTGTTTTTGCCGCTGCGTTTCATTTGTACACGAGGATACCAATCCAAACGTACAAAATCTTTGTCGCCTCTACCCTGCCCTATTGCGCCTTCGAGTACGACACGTTTTTCTTTTTTGAAATCTCGACCATCAGGAAAATCAATGTATTTGAGTTTTTTATTGTCCAGATTGACCGTCGGAAAAATCGTTGGCAACTCAATTGTGGTGTATTTATCTTCGGCTTTTCCTGCATCAACACCTTCGTCTTCGAGGTATTTTTCAAATTCTTTCATGTAATCGGCACGAATACCAAAAATATTCAAAGTTTCTACTTTTTCTATAAAAAGCGGATTTTCAATGCCATTGCGCTCCGTTTCGCTGAGGTGTGCGCTGCGTTTTAGCGAAAAACCTAAACCTTTGAGGCGTACACCACGTCCGAAAAGTTGAATAATTTCTGAGCCTTCGCCTCGTCCGATGTTCATCAGTCCCATGGAACTTACTCGCCAACTGCTCCAACCTTCTGTGAATTTTTTTGAGCCAATCAAAAGATTTACTTTTGAGTTTTTATCGTTGATTTTACGAAAAAGCGATACCGCAAAGTCTTTGTCGTCGGTCAAAAGTTTGTTCTGCTTACACAATTCCAAGAGTTTTTTGTCGTCGCCTACATTGATAACGCCAAAATAATCGGCATCGCCTACTCGCAAACCTATTTCGCCTTGTTGCCCTTTGAGGTTATCCAAATGCAGCCTTGCGCCTTCGCTGCCGTTGCTGTTGAATACTTCTCTCAAAATTTGCTGATAGACTTCTTTTCCTTCGGATTTTTTCTTTTTGATAAAGCCAAAAGCATTGCCAAATACAGGTAGGTTTTTTGCATCTAACAAACCGTCTTCGGCTTCAATCAAGCGATTGAGCATTTCGATACTTTCATTTGGCGTATGCACAAACCATTCTATAAATTGTAAAATCGCTACGACATCAGACACTTCTTTTTTGCTTTCAGTACGAACCGCATTAACGGAACTTCCGACGAATATCATCAAAGGTTTTTCTAACAAAAAAGCGTTTTTCATTAAGTTATTGCTCGAAAAAACGCTGATTTGCTCATAAAAAGTCAATAAACTTGCTGTCAAATATTGTTTTACAAAATGATCATTCCAAGTATCATTGATGTTCAAAATGTTGTAATCTTTGCCATAACCATCGTTGTAAAAGTAGCGATACGAGTAATCAAAAATTGTGCTTTTGCCGTATTCTGCCAACAATTTCTTTTGATTTGTGGCGGTTGCGGCACTCACGGCTTGACCAAATGTAGCGGAATATTCAAACGAAAAACCGCCTGTACTGAGTGCCAAACGATTTTTTTTCCAAACATCGCCACTGCTTCCTCTGTGTCCTTCGTCCACCATGACCAGGTTATTGCCTTCAAAACTTTCGGTTGCTACGGTTTTATCGCCCGATTTTTCTGCCAATTTCGTTATCTCAATAATCTCTATAAATTTGCCTTGAAACATTGTGCCACCGCCTTTCTGAAATATCTGCGCATCTAAGCCCGAAAGATAAAATTCTTCCAAATGTTGTTTGCTCAATCCTTCGTTGGGTGTCAAAACGATGATGCGATTGAGCGCATTTTCCTGATTGTATTTTTTCAAATAATGACGATATTGCAAGATATTGATGTGCATCAATAGCGTTTTGCCCGAACCTGTGGCGTTCCAAAATGCCAATTTATTGAGGCTATTGTCATCTTTGTCAGGTGTGATACTGAAAGGCTCTAACACTAAGCCTT
The DNA here is from genome assembly GCA_031374645.1 of Chitinophagales bacterium. Classification (GTDB taxonomy): domain Bacteria; phylum Bacteroidota; class Bacteroidia; order Chitinophagales; family Saprospiraceae; genus CANHEE01. The sequence continues at coordinate 4,202 of JANMGN010000374.1, forward strand.
TTTCTTTTTGAAAAGCATTGAAATTAATTAAAAAATCGTTCAAATCGTTGCAAAAACCTTCTTTTTCTCTAAAATAACGATCCAAGTAGTATTCCGTAAAGAGCAAAGAAAGGTATTGAAAATACTTCCAACGGATAGGTTCTCGTCTGCCACTCGCACTCAATACACGTGTATGCGCCACGATGTTTTGGTCGTATTCCAACAGACGGTCTTTGTCCAAACTGCCTTTGGTCGTGTACATTTTTTCTACCAAACGATGATGAATGTGCGATATGCCGTTGCTATCGCAACCTTCAAGTTCGGGATTGCGGAGGTCAGCGGCAAGTTGCTCAAAGGTGGCTGCACCGAATTGTTGTAAGATATATTTATTGAGCGCAAGTGCGCTTGATAGTTTTGACATACGAGAATTGAAAAATTATGGATTTTGTACTAAATCTAAAATAGGCTTTGCCCATAAGGGAACATTAGTATATGTTTTAATTAATTTGCCTGACGAAGCCCTAAAAAGCAATTCAACTTGTGCAAAATCTATGGAATTATCGTAAACATAAAGCCTATCTACGACATTAGCAACAGCGCAACAATTGACAATCGATTTGGCATAACGACTGATGATTTTAGAAATCGGAACGTCATGTCCGCCTTCTAAAACACGCCTTGTAATACGACTTGCATTGATAGTTGGGTGTGATGTGCCAACAAAAAACAGCCGCACAAAATAACCTAATGCTTTTGCACGCTCAATAAAATCAATTTTGTCAGGCGCAGAAAGTACTGTTTCAAAAATCAAACTTTTACCTTCGTTGATACAATCTTCTCTGCGTTGTGTGGCTAACTTCGCTGCTTTTAGTACTGCCTCAGGCGAATTCCAATCGCCAAATTCTTCTTGTGCAATATTGTCAGGATTGATATAAATACAATCCAATAACCACTCATGTTTTAGAATTTGAGTAGTAACCGATGTTTTGCCAGAACCGTTAGGGCCAGCAATAATAATTAGCGTTGGCTGCTTAATCATTAGATTTTCTTTTGTATTTTGATAAAACAGTTTGCAACAAATCTTTTTGATGTTGTGCAAAAAGCGCATCTGCTTTTTCAGCACGCTCTTTTACGTCTTGCAAAACGGCTTTCATCAAATCATCTAATTGTTTGTCGCTTGGCTCTTTTTCTGATGTTAAAGAATACGATATTGTCATTTTATTTATTTTTGTTTTTTATAAAACACTGATTTTGAACGGGTTAAAAACCGTTTATCCAAACATCTGCCGCTTGAATGCTTCTTCTATCATCACTACTTTCCAACGTTCGTCGTCGGCACGGAGGTTGTCCAGATGATGATCGCCATTGATGTAGATGCTCGCAAACTCTTGGTCTCTTGGATTAAAATCATTGCGTTGCATGAGTTTTTCGAGGTCGGTGTCGGTCGTTGTGTCGAGGTCACGCCAGATGATTAAGGTTTTTTCGCCTTGTAGTGTGCGCCCTTTTACGATAAAAAATCCTGCTCTCGGGCTGTATTGTTGCTCTATGACCAAGCCCAAAAGGTAATTGAAGGTTTCTACCAAGTCTATCTTTTTTTCTTGGCTTTCGTTTTGGCGCGTGATGTGTAGATAACAATCGAATGGCTTTCTGAACCAGGCAACATTGAGCAGACTATCTCGGCTCTCGACATCGAGCATATAGCCCAACATATAACCTTCTCGGAAGCGGCTGTCTTGTTGCAATGCCAAAGTTTGTGTGTCGTTTGGCTTCAAAACCAAGTTTGTTCAAGGTATCTTCGTAACTTTCTAAGCGGAGGTATTTGAAAGCGTGACTGCTGCCTTTGCCGTGTGCCGTAGGTTTGCCACCTTTCCAATCGGGACTGTATATGACCTTCATGATGCGTGGCTTCGTGACGCTATCAAAGTATTCGCCCATCTCGCATAAGATGTATTTGCGCTGACCAGCATCTTCTCGGTTGAGGTTGATAACAGCGTGTGCGGTTGTGCCAGAACCTGCGAAGTAGTCGAGAATTAAACCATTTATTTCATTTTTCAAAGAAGCGTCAACACAATTTGAAACAGTATAAATTGATTTTGGAAAGGTAAAAAGGGTTTTTCCAAAAATATTATTCAATATAGAACTCCCATA
>JANMGN010000377.1:0-9565 GCA_031374645.1 Chitinophagales bacterium
GTGAATACGTATGTCAGCAACCTGGTTACACCAAAATTATTAGAATTTATGGGAATTGGATATGTAAAAGTCTCAGCATTAGCATTACTGTCCACAACACCAATTGAAGGCAAATTTATAATTTTGGCCTCTCTAGGAAGAGAGTAGTTTCTATAATCGTAGGAAAGTCCCAGAATTGCTGCGAATTTTTTTCTGATATTTTTAATTTTACCGCGAAAAATCCTAGCGTTTGTTACAAACCCACCTGACCAGTTATGCGTGGTTACCACCTGGTTTAGATTTTCGAGTTTCTTAATAAAATTTTTGTCGTTTTTTTTATCCAAACCGTAGACGTAGATTCTACCGTACTTGTATACTAGATTTTCAACGAAAAAACATGCTCGATTAAAATAAAAATTGGTCATCGCAATGTTATAAATCAGGACGGAAGATCGATAGCCTATCGCAAAGCGTTCGCTTTCTGGTTGCCAGTTGTATTTATGCGTTCCAATATGGCCGCATACTGATATAATATTTTTTGCTATTTTTCGCATTTAAATTAAATTTTTATATTTTTTGAGGAGGTGGCTGAGAGGCTTAAGGCGTTGGCTTGCTAAGCCAATGATACGAAAGTATCCGTGGGTTCGAATCCCATCCTCCTCGAATTTATTGGATTACTTAAAAACAATAAATCTTGGATTATTTAGTAGAAATCGAGCCTCGATTCCGTACTTTTTATTCCTCACCAAAATACTTTTAATTTTTCCGCGCGAGCGCAAAGAAATACATCTACCTGAAATGGTTTGGGCATATTCCATTTTTTGCATAAATACGCACGTAACACACCTATTTTTGAAACTTTTATCGAAAGTTTCAAAATTATTAAACAGTTTAATAATTTGCTTGTTTCTGTTGTAACTCATTTTTTATATTATATACTATGACGATTTCTTTTTAAAACCCCCTAAAAAAATTTTAAAGTAAGGGAAGGGGGGAACCCTGAAAATTTTTGATATTAGATAGACAAACATTAAAAATATAGAAATGCGCTAATAAAAAGCGCAACCAAAGAAAGTAGAATTAGTACTTGTTTCATAGTTTTAGTTAAAGTGGAGGGCTGCTACAAAAAAGTAAACTGAAAGAGCAGTTGATATTAGTCCAAACTGAAAAATTTTGATTTGATTTAGCCCTGCCTCCTCGTAAAGATCAGGGACTTCAAATGATTTTCTATAACTAACGTTTTTAATAATTTTGAAATAAGCTGCATAAGAGGAAAGACTTGCAAACAAAATAAAAATTGCGATAAAAAAACCCAACAGGTTAAAAACCGCGGTTGGCCAAAATACAATATTACCGATCGCCATCAACTTAAAAAAAAAGATAGTTATCGGCGGGAGTCCACTATTTATAATCAGAGAGGCATTAGTCATGAAAACCGCCAGCGTATTTTCTTTTTTAAAACCTTCAAGGCTAGAAATTTCCTCTTTTTGCAACTTATTGCTATTTAGAATCAGATGCCAAATGTAAACACTTAGGTTGGAAATCAAGTAAAGAACTGTATAAATCAGAAAAACTTTAACATTAAACATACCCAAAAAGTAGCCAAGCAAGCCAATTGTAAAATTGATATTACTTGTATACGCAAGAATTCTTCTAATATTATTTTCTGACAAAAGATCTTTTGCTGACATCAAACCGCCCAAAATCAACAAAAAACAAATATACGACATGGCCCAACTGTTTGGCAAAAGAAAAGCGGTCTTAGATAGATAAACAAACGCTGCCAGCAAAGGAACTTTTGAAATGGTCGAAATAAAAATAAAAACAGGCGAAGAGACTGCTTGGTAAACTGGCGGGGCCCAATGGTAAAATGGTCCTACGCCAAGTTTTACTATAAAAGCTGTACAGAAAAGCATTAGGGCGAGCTGCATGCTGTATGGATCAGTAAATAGAACGAAATCATTAAATGAGACCTGGCCGGTTACGATGAACAATACGATAAAACTTAGGATTACAAGCAGACTACCATAAACTGAATAAACAAAGTACTTTAGTGCTGCCTCTGTTGCAGCTTTTGTTTTTTCTAGCCCGATCAAAGTATACGTAGGAAAGGCAAGAAGCTCTAGTCCAAGAAATATTTCAAGCAAATTATTAGAACTTACAAAATAGAGAGCACCGCACAAAGCAATATCAAGTGAAAAAATTTTAAATTCATTTTTTTCAAAAAATTCTTCAAAGTAAAATGTTTTAATAAAAAAATAAAATGAAAACCAAAAACTAATAGTCAAAAATTTTAGAAGTGCCGCATCGGCACCAAAAAAAAAGTTTCCGCCTACCCAAATAGTTGGATTAGAAAAAACGATAGAATTTAGGCTGCTAGAAAAAATAATAAAAAAGGCTAGATTGTACATTTGTGCAATAACGGGAAGCGAAACTAGTTGGAAAATACGAATTACCATCATCAGTGTAGAAAACATAACAAAAAAATAAAACTCAAATTTTTGGCCAAATGCCATGTAATACAAAAAGTCATAAGCTAGATTAATCATTTTTTTAAAAATACTTGATAATTACTTCTGGATAAAAGCCCATAAGGGTTAGAGGAATAAAAATTGCAAAGAAACAAAAAATCTGATTGTAATTAAGGTCACGAACAAAGGAATTTGAGGTTTTAAATTCTCCAAATACAATCCTTGCGTAGAACAAAAAAGTAGAAAAACCATTCAGCAAAACTCCGATCATAGGCAAAAACGTGAATTCAGGCGAAATTTTAGCCAACCCAATAAGTACCATTTGCTCGCCAATAAAATTTGAAGTACCGGGAAAACTAATATTTGCACAAACAAAGAGAAAAAAGGTCATCGCCAAGTATGGGGCACTGGTTGCCAGTCCCCTAAATGCCATAATAGAGCGTGAGTGTGATTGCTCGTAAATATAGCCAACACAAAAAAAAAGTCCCGCCGCGCTCAAGCCATGACTTAGCATAATAATAATAGACCCAATCATGGCTTCCTGGTTGTTGCTGATTAGACCAAGGGTCACAAATCCCATGTGGCCAATAGAGTAATATGCAATAGTTTTTTTAATATCAAGTTGGTTGAATACAATAATATTACTATAAAAAATGGTAAGAAGGCTAATAACGTAAACAATGCTAAAAAGATTTACGATTTGCATCTGAAAAATAACATTTGAAAACTCGTAAAAGACTTGGTAAAAACCATAACCACCAAGTTTGAGCAAAATGCCGGCCAAAAGAACAGAACCAAAAGTTGGAGCTTCGCCGTGAGCTTCGGGCAACCAAACGTGAGCAGGAAATAGTGGAATTTTTACTGCAAACGCCAAAAAACAAGAAAAATAAAAAAAAATTTGGAGAGTAATATGGTTAGCAGAAAGAGTCGGAAAAAGCATTTCAAAATTAAAGCTAAAATAATTATTGTATAGATTGAATGCTATGAGCGTAGTCAATGGAAGAGAAAAGGCAAGCGTAAAAAAAACCAGTCTAAAAGAAGCACTGATTTTACTTGGCCGAGAGCCCCAAATAAGTACAATAAAATAAAACGGAACTAGGATAAACTCAAAAAGGCTGTAAAAAATAAAAAAATTCGAAGTAAGAAAGGTAAAGTAGAGAGAAACTTCGCTAACAATTATAAAAAACACAAAAAGTTGAAAGCTGACAATGTTATTTCGGATTGGATTGTAATAAAGCGCAATGACGAAGTAAAGGTAACTGGTTAGGATTGAAATTAGCAAACCTGACGTATTATAGTAAGGGCTATTAACTAGAATTGAAGTAAAATTGTAGACGATTTCACGAGAACCTTGTTCATTAAAGAAAGTACTTTGCAAAATATTAAAGAAAAAATTAGCATTATTAAAAACACCAAAATAGCTAGTAAGAGATGTAAACAGTACTAGCCCAAAAGCTATAAAAAAAAGCGGATTAAAGATGCCCGCCGAACTAAAACTAAAATTAATTTTTTTCATTATGTGACCTACTGTCTTTTTTTTTAACTGCTTGTTTACGTTTTCTGGCACGAAGCAAAATAATATCTGCTTCGCCCTTTTCTTCGTCTGACCTGATAATGCCATGGAAAAAGTACTCTCTATAGCGTTCACGATCCTTTTGTTTTAGAATTTTTTTCTGACCTCGGGTATCAAAACCGGAACGATTTTGCAATTCTTTAAAATAACGAGAAAATTTATATGATCTTTTATGAAAATTTTTATATTTTTTTTTATCTTGCAAAAATCTTTTAAAAAATTTCAATCTAGCTCGCAAAGCCACATTTTTTTCTAGAGCAGAAATTTTTGGGTTAACTCTATTGTAATCGAAATCAGGGTTGTTTTGCCAAAGTACTTTTTTATTAAAAATTACTGGAAGATCATTAACTGGCTTTTTGTAAGACAAAAATTTTATAGGCAATTTAACAAAAAATTGATCTTTATAATGTCGCCATTCCTTAATGTCTAGAGGAGAGGCAAAATCGTCAATATAATCAGAAATGTTATTAGATGTTTTGGCAAACAATTTTATAAATTTCTGATTATAAGGGTAAGTTTTTGCACGACCAGATTTTTTGTACAACATCCTAGAGCGTTGTAGGGTATTAAACCAAATGTAAGAACGCAAGATGTGATTAACCATACGGAATGGAAATTCATCAGTTTCGGTGTTTTTAAATTTTTTTTCAAAATAAAACGCAGCTTCATCGCGAGTTGAGACTCCAAAAAAAGGTTTACGTTGGCGCTCAAATGGTGAAGCTTCTCTCGCAATTGCAGACCAGTGCTCAGAACGTATTCGGGTAAAAAAATGTGGCTTTCTAAAATTAAACCGATTAGTTCTAAGTGGTGGCAGGTCAACTCCACCAATTCTATCTGCATATGTGTATCTGGGAAGTGGTTCCATAAATTGATCATCGTCGTACTCCGTTTCCCAATGTTTATGAATAAATGAATTTTTTAGCTTTCGCTGTTCCTGCATGTAATTATCAACAAAAGTTTTCTTCGATATTTTTTTTTCAGTTGCTACGTTCATATTAATGATAGAATTTTTTGAACTTAGATCAAAAAATTTTCTTGCTTCTGCGTTGAAATTATACTCATTAAACTTATAATCAAAGGTGTCTTCGAAAGTACTGCCGTGGACAGAATCAGCATTTTCAAGTATGTCGCGCACCATAATAAAATCCAAAAAAATGTACCAAAAAGTTGCCTCAATATACCAATATTCATGCCATCCGAACGTATAGCGCTTAGCGTATTTATTGATAAATCTTCTCTTACGAAGGCGCCTATTAAGTCTTTTTTCGAAATCAAACACTGGTTTGAGGTAATCGGCCTCAGAATTGTAAATTTTAAAGCGATTATCTCGCGACGACCGATATTGAAAATTTTTTGATCTCAAATTGTAAAAAGGATCATAAATTTTAAAATTATTTTTTTTCTTGTTAATACCTTTGCCAAATGAGCTTGAAGAAGCATAATTAAAAAAAGCAGTTTGTTTGTATGGGTTGATAAGTGAAAAGGCGTTTCTGTAGTAGTCAGTCAGGGCTTGTTTGTTTGCAGCTTTAACAACCCTAAAATAATTAGATAGAAGTTTAGAACGACGCATACGGTTGGCCTGCACTAGCTTAGTTTCATAATGCACATTTTTTATCTGAGAAATTTTTAGATCGTAATAATTTTTATAGCGCAAATTTTTAAAGCTGATATAATCGGAAAAAAAATTTGTCAACCTGTCAATACTTTCCAGCCTAGAATTAGAAATAGAATCCCGCAAGTCCAGATAAAAGTTATCCATAATAATTGGAAATTTCAGTTTGTAATAAAACTCAAACGAGTAGGGAAGAGTTCGGGGGGCACCTGCAGGAAGGGTCGAATTAATATCTTTAATGATTGACTCATAAATTTTAACATACTCTTCAAAAAAAAAGTAATCCAGAGGAAAACGACTAGAATCAATTGCATTGAAGTAAAATTTGTGAGCAGTACCCGACTTAGGATAAATGGTAAATTGTTGGATAAGTGTGCTGGCTGATTCAAAAGTCTCAGCTTCCAAAATTGCGAAATACAATTTTTTTTGTTTTGAATTAAGAAACCTGAAATAATCAGATTTCGCAATTTTTGCAATCTTAGTTTTGCCATGACCCAAAAACTCTGGATAAGGGACAAGATCTTTAAAAGACAACATGTAAGCATCACGAAGAGGTTTAGCTTTTTGTGGATTATACAAAAACAAATATTTTCTAAAATTATCAGAATATTTGTAAAGAAAACTGTTTTGCGCAAGCTTTTTTTGATACCAGCGCAAACTAATTGATCTTTCGTAAAAATCATTCGTTTTTAGAAAATTTTTTTTATTAAAAAGCTTATAAGAAGATCTAATGTACTTTCTCGTTTTTGCCGTGCCCAAGAAATCACCCTCAGCATCAATTTGATTTTTGTAAATGTGAACATCTCTTCTAACCATATCGGGAACATCGTCAATGCTTGACAAACTTTTATTAAAACGTGTAGTCAAATAATTTGAGTAAACACTCGAATTTAGTTTGTTTGCATTGATGTTGTAACTTTCAAGAATTTGTTTAGGTCTAAAATCGTAGGGGTGCAAAGACCTGGGTGTAGAAATTGGGGAATACGGAGTCCAAACTTTGGATTGGTTGACCGGATTGGCAAATTCGCGATTATTATATTTTTTTCTTTCCACTGTAACAGCCGAATAGGAAAAAAGCGCCGGCGAGGAGACGGAGAGAGCTCCTTGAACTGCAATTTCTTTTTTTGCCATTTCCCTTGATTCCGCGGTAGTTATATGCAGCCAATTAACCATTTGCGGACGATGTAGGACCGTGTAAGCATTATCAACACTTGTTCTAACGTTATTTGCCTCAATTGCTCTATCGTATTGAGTATACCCGACGAAATTTTCATTTGTAACGTTAAAAAGCTGAAATTTAATAAAGTTATAAATATTATAGGGATTAAAATAAGTTGGGTAGGGGGCTAGATTAAAACTATACCCAAAAACTTGCCTATCGGGGTTGACAATTTTAGCAAACTGTTTGTGTGTCTGATCTTCATAGTAATAACGAGGCCGCAGTGGGGCTATTTTATAAATAAGCCAGCCCTGATAGTTTATCTCAGGACGATGCTGGAAACCCGATTCAGGATACCAGTCTACTGCTATACGCCGCCAATCAGCACTAAAATTGTTTGAAAGCATAAGTTTTGTAGAACTAGATCCGCTAAAAGTTAGGGCGTAATGAGCAGAATTTCTCATATAACCGTTTAGGTTAAAAACATAAAAAAAAATAACCAAGCTGACGTAAACCGCGATTTTTTCTTCCAAATCAAAGGATTTGTAAAAGTCATTGACAGATTTGAAAAGAAATCTAAGAATAATAATGGAATAAATAAAAAAAAGTATAAAAATAAAAAAACCGAAAAATCCGTAACTAAAAAATTCACCAAAAAAGTAATAGCTTAGGCGAGTAATAGTAAAAAAACCGTAAATAAGCAGGGCAGCAAAGATAGACAAATTAAAAAAATTCCTGATTATTAGAACCCAAACTCCGTAGTCAGCCGCGAGCTTTAGCCAATTTGAGTTTGACGAAGTTTCCCAATATCGGAAAGGGCTCAAAACAAACTTTTTGAATTTAATTTGCGCCGTGTAAAAAAAGTAATCGTAAAGAGTATCAAACCAGTCCGAAAAAGCAGAACCGTACAAATCATATTTTTCGGAAAAATCTTCCAGATGGGTATTAAAATCATCGGATGAAAAACTAACCATAGAGCCAATATCCCAATCAACCTCCTCCAAGGAAAGCCCGTCCAGTGTTCCGTCATTAGGCAAATACTGACTACGCGAAGCGCCATATCTTCCCCTCTCAAAATATTTGTAAAAAAAACTTGTGTTATACGTATAAAATGGGTGATGTTCGGCCTCTTCATCAATAAACTCATCGTCTTCAGGTATATCGTCTACAAATATCAAATCCAAGTACGTAAAATCTGAACCAACCGTTTCAATTTTAGCACGATCCGAAAACCAGGGAAATGAACTAATATTATCAAGTTTCTGCCTATATCTTATTCTGAAAAAATTTATATCCATAGTAGGGTCAGAGGAAAAAAACCTATTCGGTGTTTTATAAATATTACTTTCAGAAAGTTGTTCAATTCCGCTCAAATCAGCGCCGGGGCCAGCCATTGTTGTGTCGGTTTGATACTTATCAAGTTGTTCTTCAGAATTAAAATTAAATTTACCAAGCTGAGCATTAAATCGAAGATCCTCAAAATGAAAATCAGTTTCTAGCAAGTTTACGGAAGTATAGTACGAGAAATCTCGAAGATGGTTCGTAAATGGAAATTGAAACCAAAAGCGGCCGTAAGGATCATCGACGAAGTTCGAAGTGTGGGGCTCGCTAATGAGATTTCTTTTGTTCAGCGCGACGTAATTAAAAAAAACCTTTTCGCTTTTAAATTCTTCAAAAAATTTAATCCAGTCATCAAGCCGCTGTTTATAATTATAAAAACTAGTATACCTATTGTACCATTGCAAATAATGAGCTCTTGCTTTCAACAATTTGTAATATTTGGGGTTATCAAAATTGCTGAAGAAAAAAACCAGCAAACCCGCACGAATTGCAAAAATAAAATAGAGAAAAAAACGAAAACCTGCAAGTATGTAAAGTTTATAAAAATTAAAATAATTTTTTTTCGGACTAAAAAGATTAATATGACCAATCGCAAGCGATTTTGATTCAGCATTCTTTATAGCAATTTCAAAGTTTTTGGAATAATCCAAATCTTTGTCTAGATTAGATTCTTCATCATACAGAGTTCCCAAGAAAATTCTTTGATCAGTGGCTGGAAAATGGTTTTTCCTCTTTAGTGCTCCAAAAAAAAGCCTATCAATGGAATGATCCAAATCATATATCGAATCAAACTCGTCAGGTTCCCATTCCTCAAAACCCTCGTCGCTGTCCACATGTTCACTGAAAAAAAACCAGTCACTATTAAACCAAAAACGTTCAAGATAATGGACGGGGTTTTCACCACCAGTCTCGTCACCGTAAGACAACCCCTCATCCGCCGAACTATCGTAATCCATGTACTCGTCAGACCTCCAGTTCGATTCGTCGGCGATTTCCAAGGTATCTGTATCCTCATCTCCATACTCATCGGGGGAAACAATAAGATCCTCCGAACCTTCGGCAAAACCTCTATAAAAATCCTGAACTCCTCCAACAAAAATGTAGTCATCGTAAATATCAAGACCCGAGTCTTTGTAGTCATCAGGGAAAAAATCTGAGTAACAGTAGTCGTTAAAGGCAGTTGGGGAAAAAATATTGTAATTAAGGTAATAAATCTCATAAAACAATTCTTCGAGCATAGGATTCAAGGTTGGCCAAACGGAACCTTGGATAATCTGATCATAAGTAAAATAAGCTCTTCTCTTTAGAAACGTTTTTTGGAAAAGTTTTTCTTTTATCCTGTTTGAGTAATCTTCTCCGTCAATATACTGAAAAAACAAGCCATCCGGTTTGTAATTTCTAAACATAAACGATTTATAAGAGATAGAAGT
>JANMGN010000452.1:0-4161 GCA_031374645.1 Chitinophagales bacterium
TTAGAGATTTTTTAAGTAATGTTGATTTTACTGTAATGTATGTTTGTGAAAGTTTAGACGGATAAGAAAGAGGTGCTGCAAGAGCAAGGCTTTTCCTAAAATGGTACAACAATTCAAAAGACAATAATTTTACACATTTGCAATGCGGAATTAATGATACCGCTGAAAGTATGGTCTACTATAATGGTATTATCTACCATAAAGATAATCCTCTTGCAAAAATTCTTGCCGAAACTTTTGAAAATACTTATCAAGAACTTAATAAATAAGTAGTCGTGTTAAAAAAAGCCTTGACAAAATTTTTGCCAAGGCTTTTTTTATTGCATCAAAGCAACTTCAATCATTTTATCGTTTTCTATAAAAATCTTGTACTGCGTTTCGTCGTTGAAAAGCGTTTTTCCAATTCTTGCTTTTAAGAAATTACAAATTAGTGCTTTATTATCATTTAGTTTTTTGACTTCTTTTTTTATGCCTTTGGCTTCTGTATATTTTATAAATGCCTCTACTATTTTATCTGGAAAAGGCGTTTTTATGTACGTGTTTTCGTCGTTTGGAAAAGAAGGTTTATTTTGCGTAGCATATTGTAAAGCAAAAGTGTTGATGTGATTTCTTATTTTTGCAAAATATTCATCGTATATAAATGAATTTACAGGAATGAAAATATCTGGCGTAATGCCGCCACCGCCATGTACTAACTTGCCACCGAGCGTGTAATATTTTGAAGTATCTCTGCTTTTATTTTTTTCAGCATCTAACAACTCGCCATTTTTTAAACGCAATTCTATGTCGTTTTCGTAGTCTTTATTGTCTTTATACGGTTTTTGTATGCAGCGACCCGAAGGCACAAAATATTGTGCAACAGTCAATCGCAATGCAGAACCGTCACTCAAAGGATATTGCTCTTGCACCAAACCTTTTCCGTAAGACCTCCGCCCAATAATAGTTGCTCTATCCCAATCTTGCAGCGCACCTGCGAGTATTTCACTTGCAGAAGCGGAATTTTCATCTATCAAAACGCTTATTTTCCCAATTTGATAAAAAGGTTTTCCATTGGTTTTATACTCTGTTTTAGGCGAATTTAAACCTTTGGTATAAACCAACATTTTGTCCCTTTCTCTAAAAAATTGATTTAGAATATCTACCGCTTTTTGCAGATAACCACCAGGATTACTACGCAAATCAATGACTAAGTCTTTCATACCTTGCTTTTCTACCATAGGGTCGAGTTTTTCCATAAACTCTTTGTATGTTTTTTCAGAAAAACGATTTATTTTGATATAGCCTGTTTTTTCATTGAGCATAAAACCAGCGTCCACGCTATGATTTGGTATAGCATCACGTGTGACTGTGAAATCAATTTTTTGTCCAGCTCTTTTTACTGCCAAATGCACTTGCGTTCCTTTTTTTCCACGTAACTTTTTAATTAATTTTTGTGGCGTAATTTTCACACCAGCCACCGTACTATCCTCAATAGCTACGAGTTTATCGCCAGCCATAATACCAACTTGTTCCGAAGGGCCGCCAGGAATAGTAGATACCACATTTACGGTATCTTCTGACATCACATATTCTATACCTACGCCTTCAAAATCGCCTTCCATACTCTCTGTAACACCTTGCAGCTCGTCGGTACTTATATACGAAGAGTGCGGATCGAGTTTTGCCAACAACTCGTCCACCGTAGAACCCAACAATTGCTCTTGGTTTACGTCCTCCATGTAGCGTGCATTGACATAACGCAACACTTCATCGAGTTTGTTCTGCACTTTATTGGGTGTATTATTACTATCTAAAATGTAAGGTATGCGCTGCCCGACTTTTACGCCAATATAAACGCCTGCCGCTAATACCAACGCAAATAAAAATGGAAGCCACGCATTATTTTTCATATCATTCATCGTATTCTTATTTTGTAAAAATTTGATTAACAAACCTTGACTGGGTTCAAAACCCTGTCAAGGTTTGTTGCTTTTCAATTAGTAGATAATTCTGTAAAAATTTGCCAAAGGTAGCTAAAAATATGAATTATAGATTGATTTATTATCAATAAAATTAGCCTTGTCAAGGAATTATTTTACCTTTGCAGCAATCAAACTTAAAAAAAATTATGAAAAAATACGCTTCTATACATTACAGTAGCTACTTGCAATTAGAAAAAATACTCGATGCTCAACGTATGCGTAGCACCGAATTGGGCGAAAAAGCGCACGACGAAATGCTTTTTATCGTTATTCATCAAGTATATGAGCTTTGGTTCAAACAAATAATCTATGAATTGGGTTCTGTGATGGATATGTTTGCGGACAACAAAGTTGATGAGCATGAAATCTCAACGGCAGTGGCTCGTATGGATAGAATTATTGAAATCCAAAAATTATTGATAGACCAGATTCGTGTTTTGGAAACCATGACACCGCTTGATTTTTTAGATTTTAGAAATTTTCTTTTTCCAGCATCAGGTTTCCAAAGTTTTCAGTTTCGAGTAGTAGAAGTCATGTTGGGCTTAAAAGTTGATGGTCGTGTGACGTATAATAATACGCATTTTGCTTCCGTTTTCACAGACGAACAGCGTGATTATTTGATTGCGCTCGAAGACAATCGCTCCATGGTGGATTTATTGCAAAGTTGGCTCGAACGAACGCCTTTCTTGAGTCTAAAAGGTTTTGATTTTATGAGCCATTACAAAACTGGTGTAGAAAATATGCTCGGTAGAGAAAAAGAGGCTATTCATAGTTCGGAATATTTGAACGAAAAAGAAAAAGAAATGCGTTTGCGAATGTTAGGCGATACGGATACTTATTTTTTGTCTGTTTTAGACCAAGAAACGCACAAGACGCTTATAGAAGAAGGTAAATTGCGCCTTTCACATCCAGCAACGGTAGCTGCACTTTTCATTAATTTATATAGAGATGAACCTATTTTACAAATGCCGTTTCGTTTTTTAACTCGTTTGGTTGATATTGACGAATTATTTACAACGTGGCGTTACCGTCATGCACAAATGGTTTTGAGAATGTTAGGAAAAAAAATCGGAACTGGTGGTTCGTCTGGTCACGATTATTTGCATACTACGGCTGTGAAACACCATATTTTTGGCGATTTGCACAATATTTCAACGCTGCTTATTCCTCGTTCGGAGTTGCCTGCTTTGCCGAGTGAAATCAAAGAAGTGTTGGATTTTCACTATTCGCAACGTTGATTGTAAGTATCTTTTCAAAATATTTACACCTCTCAGGTTTTCAAAATCCGAGAGGTATAAATATTTTGAAAAGATATTTATAGTTTGTTTTTCTTTATCAAATCCAGCAATTCATCTTTGTAATTTTTTCCAATTGGAATCTTTTTTATCAGTCCTTTTTCAAGCACTTCTATCATATTCCCTTCGATAGCACGGATTTTGTCAATCGAAACGATGTAGGAGCGATGTACCCTACGAAACATATTTCGAGGCAATTTTTCCTCCAAACTTTTCATCGTTTGCAAAGTAATCACACGCCCAGAATCCATCCGAATAATCACGTAATCTTTCAGACCTTCTATATAAATCATATCCGTATATTTCACTCGAATAAGTCGTTTGTCCGATTTTACATAAATATGATCTACTTCGGCAGATAAAATTTTGTCTTCGCTATGCTCCACTTTTTCTCGCAAATCGAGATTGGCAATAGCTTTTTGAACAGCTTTTTCAAAACGGTCAAAAGCAATTGGTTTGAGCAAATAATCCAAAACATTTAGCTCAAAACCTTCTACTGCATAGTTAGAGTAAGCGGTTGTGAAAACAACTAACGGCGGATTTGCGAGCGTTTTCAAAAGCTCAACACCTGTCATTTGTGGCATTTGAATGTCCGAAAACATCAAGTCAATGTCGTTCTCTTCGAGTGCTTCCATGGCTTCCATAGCGTTTTCGCATCGTTTTACAAGATGTAATTCAGGAATCCTGGCTACAAAATTTTCTAAAATATCAAGCGCAAGTGGCTCATCATCAACTATTAATACATTTATCATAAGCTTATATTTAGTGTGTTTGAAATAGTTAAAGTATGTATTAAGTAAGCGTCAGTTTCAAACAAACGCTGTATTCGTCCATATTATCTTCTATGATTAACTCATTTTTCTTCGGATACAAAAGGTCAAGTCTTCGTTTTACATTTACCAAAC
>JANMGN010000456.1:0-5588 GCA_031374645.1 Chitinophagales bacterium
ATGAATAAATCAGGAATCCACATCGCATAAAATAAATCTCTTGCACGCATTTCTTCCTTACCGTGATTTTTTTTCAATTCTAAAAAATCAAAAACATCAGCGTGCCAAGGTTCGAGGTAAACCGCAAACGAGCCTTTGCGACGACCACCACCTTGATCAACGTATCGTGCAGTTTCGTTATAGACTTTCAACATCGGAATCAAACCGTTTGATTGCCCACCTGTGCCTTTGATGTACGAGCCTTTTGCACGTATGTTATGTGCAGAAATACCTATACCGCCTGCCGATTGCGAAATTTTTGCACAACGAGTAAGCGTTTCATAAATGCCAGAAATAGAATCATCTACCATCGAAAGCAAGAAGCATGACGAGAGTTGCGGACGAGGTGTTCCTGCATTAAACAGCGTAGGTGTAGCATGAATAAACCAACGCTCCGACATCAAATTGTAGGTTTCGATAGCAGCATCGATGTCTTCACCATGAATTCCAACAGATACACGCATCAACATTTGTTGCGGGCGCTCTACGACTTGCTTATCCATTCTCAACAAATAACTGCGCTCCAAGGTCTTGAAACCGAAGTAATCGAAATCAAAATCACGGTCATAAATAATCGCTGAATCTAAGCGATCTTTATACTTTTGTACCGTTTTGTAACATTCTTCTGAAATCAAACCTGCTTT
Source organism: Chitinophagales bacterium (assembly GCA_031374645.1). Lineage (GTDB taxonomy): Bacteria > Bacteroidota > Bacteroidia > Chitinophagales > Saprospiraceae > CANHEE01. Next base: position 684 of record JANMGN010000456.1, read on the forward strand.
ATCGCCCGTTTTTGGGTCAATGTAATTAAACAAATCTTTCATGTTTTTAGAAAAAGATTTGTCGGTGTTTTTATGCAAATTACTGACCGCAATACGTGCAGCAAGGGTTGCATACTCAGGATGTTGCGATGACATTGCGGCAGAAGTTTCCGCAGCAAGGTTATCGAGTTCGGTGGTTGTAACGCCATCAAATAATCCTAAAATTACTTTTTTAGCCACCTCAATCGGATCTACGTGATTGGCATCTAAGCCGTAGCTCAATTTTTTGATTCTTGCCGTGATTTTGTCAAAAGACACGTCTTCTCGGCGACCGTTTCTTTTTATTACTTGCATAGTATTTTACCTTTATAATAGTGTTAAAGTGGTATATAAGTTATTTAGTTGTATTTTTATTGTATTGATTTTCAATGTTTTATATTTTTTATCTAACACATTGGGTTGAAACCCAACGCTATGTGTCGGTCGTCGCTCTGCGACTTACAAGTTGCGTAGCAACGAACGACACTTAGCCAATGAATTTGTTCGTTGGTTTTCGATGTCATATTATTTTTCAATCTTATACAAAACACACTCCTCCGTTTTATCAATAAACGGTTCGCCCTTCGTCATACCTAATTTTTCCATAATCCGCATAGATGCAGGATGCGAAGTCAAACAAAAACCATAGACTTTTTCGTAACCCAAATCTTCTTGAACCCAGTTCAAAAAGGATTGTGTTGCTTCCGTTGCGTAGCCTTTACCTTCGTGTTCGGCAGTAAAAGCATAACCAATATCTATACTGTCCAAATGATCACGTTGCACGAGTGAGTTCATACCTACGGGAGTTCCGTCATGCAATTTTATGACATATATTCCGCAGTGCGGATTCGGCATAGTACCGACCCATCGAGTGCTAAAATAAACCGCCGTTTCTTCTAACGTATGCACATTTCGGTCGCCGATGTATTTTTTCCAACCTTCAGAGTTGAGCAATTCCAAGAAAAAAGGTATATCTGTTTCGTTAGCAATAGAGATAGTTAAGCGTTGTGTTGATATTTGCATTTTATCCTTCTATTTTAAAGTTTTTACTACAAACCTTTGGTTTACAATAATTATACCTTTAAAATATCCGACAGGCTAAGAAAAACCTATCGGATATTTACTATAAATGATTATTTCATCAGCTCATCAAGATTAAGAAACTGACAAATTATACCACCTACTAAAGCAAATGTTATTATCCAGTAACCGACATGAATAAAAATATATTTCCAACTTCTACGCTCAAAAAGTGCTGTAATACCTACTAAAGGTAATGCCAAAAAAACACTATAAATAATACCATGAAGTGCACCATGCCCAAAACTACGGAAATTTGAACTATAAGTAGTTAATAGAGCAGTTAAGGTTTTACTGATTTCAGAATTTGGATCTTGCAATCCTGGATCATCTGCCAACATTGATGTCAAGCCCATTTGATGTATTGTCATAGGCATCATCGCTGCTGCAATAAATACACCAAACAGATACACCGAACCAAAGACTTTTACTGGTTTGAAGCTACGTTGCAATTCTTCTTCGGTCATACCGATTTCAGCCATCCAAGCCTTACCGAAACCGAAAGAATTGTTGTACCAAATAAAACCTACGATAAGCGGAACTAAGCCTGTTGCGAAAATAAGAATTACGTTTTGCATTTGAAAAATTGTTTTGATGTTTGAATATTTTTGTTTGTTTATAAATATGCAAGTATTCAGGCTAATTTAGCTTATGTTATTTTTTTAAGTCGATTGTGAAAAAAATAATAAATAACTTCCTTATAGTCAGCTATTTATCACTTTTTTCACAACGACAAAATGACATAAACTAAATTTTAACGCCTACTTACTCCTATTGATTTTTTGACTAAAAATCTTCGTCTAATGCGAATACAGATTCTTCTTTGGTAGTCATTACGCCTGCTTTTTGGTAGTCACCGACACGTTTTTCAAAGAAATTGGTCTTGCCTTGAAGCGAAATCATTTCCATAAAATCGAACGGATTTTCGGCATGATATACCTTACTGTTACCAAGCGAAAGCAACAAACGATCGGCTACGTATTCGATGTATTGACGCATCAAAATAGCGTTCATACCAATCAGGTTTACAGGTATAGAATCAGTTACAAACTCTTTTTCGATTTCTACTGCTTCTGTGATAATTTGTTGTACCAATTCTTTTGGTAACTTATTGATTAAGTGCTTGTTATACAACAAACAAGCAAAATCGCAGTGCATACCTTCGTCCCGAGAAATCAACTCATTCGAGAAGGTCAAACCTGGCATAACACCACGTTTTTTTAACCAAAAAATAGAGCAAAACGAACCCGAAAAAAAGATACCTTCAACTGCCGCAAAAGCTATCAATCGCTCTGCAAAACCGCCGCCCGAAATCCAACGCAATGCCCAATCTGCCTTCTTTTTTACGCAAGGAATATTATCAATCGCATTGAAAAGATAATTTTTTTCCGCTTTATCCTTTATATAGGTATCTATCAGGAGCGAGTAGGTTTCAGAGTGAATATTTTCCATCATAATCTGGAAACCATAGAAAAATTTTGCTTCTGTATATTGTACTTCACGGACAAAATTTTCTGCTAAGTTTTCGTTCACAATACCATCACTTGCTGCAAAAAACGCCAAGATATGCTTGATAAAATAGCGGTCATTATCAGAAAGTTTGTGATCCCAATCGTCAAAATCTTGCGAAAGGTCAATCTCTTCTGCCGTCCAAATTGAGGCTTCAGATTTTTTATAAAATTGCCAAATGTCATCGTGTTCGATTGGAAACAATACAAAACGGTTTGGATTTTCTTGAAGAATAGGTTCTACAAAATTGCTCATTGATAAATAGTAAGTTTAAACAGCACGTACAAAACAGACATAGCAGTAGCGATACCTATATAAAATAGATAAGTTATTGATAATGAATGTATTATAAATACATTAAAAATAAAAATTGTCTTTCTCGTTTGTTGATTTGACAGCGTCGTGTAAGATTTTGAGCTGTTCAGAATTTTTTCTCCATAACACATCTTTGCAAGCCGAATAAAATTCGATTGCAGGACTTAGTTTTCTCAATTTTAAGCAATATGCCTTATGAATTCGTGTGGCGATGTATATTTTGGTTTCGCAGCACTAAATTACAACCTATTTTAATATCCACAAAACAATAGTTATCCACATTTTGTGTATAAACATTGTAAATAACTGATTGTCAATACTTTAATTTTTAATAAATCTTATACACAATGTTGATAAGTCAATGTGTATAAATAAAAAAAAGGGGATTACAAAAAATTGTAATCTCCTAATAATCAAGGATTAATGTATTTTTAAAAAAATAACAATATGTAGTTGTTGATAATATCGGCTATATTTTTGTGCAGGTTGGGACTTTCAAACTCATCCGCCCGAACGTCTGCCGATATAAATTACTGGTAATGAATAAATTACAAAAGTTGATTATTGTTTAGTCAGCACAACTTGTTCAAAACTAAGTGTTGTGTGCTGTACTTATTTATCCGCATAGAATTTGTCTATTATTACTTAGACGTAATTAGTTCAAGTAATTTATCCGTCAGTATTTGTCCATTGGCAATTTCAGAATGAATAAATTCAGTTAGTTTGTCAAAATCCATGTGCCAATAATGAGTTTTTAGTTTTTTAGAAATTGACACATAAGCCTTACTTTTGGGTTTATTGAGTTTTATGTAACCAACATTGTTTTCTTTCCTCAAAATCTCTACTTGGGGAATAATATCTACTAACCATTGTTTATTAGATTGCGAATAATTATCCCTAATCACAAAGGCAAACTTAACATTATCTCCTTGTATTTGCAACATAGTTACATATTGCTTGCCTTGAAATTCGATTTCTCGCTTTAATGAAAAATTTATTAACGCATCGCCCCTTGTTTCTGCGATATATCCTATACCAATTTTCTCGCTTATTGATGTTAAATATGCTTTTTGTAAAATAGTTTCAAGTTGATTATCTGCTATAAATTTCTCATTGTGATTTTTTGTGTTTTGGTATTGCCATTGTCCTAATTGTTCGGTGGCAAGTTATCCCTTGTATTTTTTTGGACAGCAATAGCACCAAAAAGTCCTAATAAGAAAGCAAAAGCATAAAAGCCTTTTTCACTTGGCAACATAACGGCGTTCCAAAGCCCAACAGTAAGTAAAAGGATGGATAAAATTGTGGCGAACCAACAAATGCCATAATAAATGTCCGTTACAGGAAATCCTTCTAATCTATCACGGACACTTTTTTGTAAGGAGATTACTGAAAAAAGCCCAAACATCAGGACAGTAAAGTAAAATCCTTTTTCATTGAGTAACAATTCAGACCTCCAAAGTCCGCTTAGAAATCCAATCATTCCTGTTCCCATTGCAATCCAAGATGCTGCAATAAATGCGTTTGATGTTTTTTGTACCATTTTGTTTAATTGTGTTTAATGATGTTCAAATTTATTTAACTTCACTTTCTATACGCAGCACAAAGCTAAATAATATTTTTTATTTTTTCAAAATAACTATAACATTCGTCTTCCTTCTTTCCCATCAAAACTTATAACTATACCCAAGCCTCACAGCCTGCGTTTCGTAATAATCGTTGCTGCTGTACTTAAACCCTTTTCCGATGATTTATTTTTTAATAATCATGGTGTTGAGCAAATAGGTGGCGTTAAAAAAAGAGTTCGTCTTTGCCGTTTTGGATTGCTTTTTTAGTCCGAGGTCTAAGGAAAAACGAGCGTTTATTTTGCCTTACGGAATAATTTGAATTCATTGATGTAGTTCATTTAGACTAAAAATTACTTCAATTGAGGAAAATGAAAAACTGGGAACAACTTCATTACCCTTTGAGGAGATGAACCGGGGC
>JANMGN010000210.1:0-21478 GCA_031374645.1 Chitinophagales bacterium
ATTTTTTCACTCAACATCAGCCTTCCATCAATAGAATAAAGCAATAATTTTATGTTTTGAAGGCTTGTATTGCCTTCTAAATACAGCGTATTTTCATCGTTGTAAATGTTGATATTCAGTTCTGGAACGTCATTACTTTTGAGAAAAGTCTCTTTGGGGTCTTTGGGAAAAGTATAACAACTGTAATTGTCTTTGTACAGAATATCCAGATTTTGGTTCGGAGAAGATGATGTAATACAAATCGTACGGGTACTATCTTTTGTAGAATTATCATACTTAATCCCTCTTGTACAAAAATTTGCCAATTGGTAAGTGAATTTGCTATTAGGAGGAATTGCCAAATCGCTTAATCGCCAAAAATCTTGACTTGCACCAAAGCAGAAAAATCCGTAACCATAAATCTCGCTACGAAGCTGAAGTGATTCGAGCGTATCTTTTCCTTTGTTTTCTATCAATAACTCAACATTTTCAAACTTATATCCGCATTTTTTGTCCCAAACTGGATTTTTTTGCGTAGGAATATTAAATGAAATATCGTGAAAATTAGTTACTTCTTGTGTTAGGCTATCTGTAACGCCATGAAAATCTTGATAATAGGTGCTATTATTTGGCTTTCCAGTATTGTAGAAAGGACTACTTCCACAAATGAGCCACTGATTTTTGTAGGGTTTGAAATCATTTAAAATCATTCCTTTTTTAGTATATTCAGATAAGACCGTATTTGTTTTCACAAAATTCCCTTTGCTATCCAGCTCATATTCTTGAACTGTGTTTTTGAAAATGTATATTTTTCCATTGATTTCCTTCATATTTATATTGTTTTCAGTAGAAGGAAGCACTAATTTCAGGGATTTTCTGCTGTAAAGTCCTTGTCCTTTGACAAAAAAGTAAGAAGGGGAAACGTTGATAATTGAACGTTCGTTAATAGGTGTTTTTACTAAAAAATTAGGTATTTTAATAAGATAATCCGAAGATGCTGTAAGTTTGAAAAAGTTATCTTTTTCATCTCCAACCAAAAAAGTATCTTTTTCTAAGGGAATAAGAATAAGTACTTTATTTAGAACACTGTAAAGGTCTTTTTTAGCAACAATTGTGCTATCACTCCATTTTCTAATCTCTATGTTAGGAGAATTTGAACCACCAAAATAGACATTTTGCGCATAGTCATTCCATAAATAATTATACTTCGCATAAATAATTTTTAACTTTCCATTTTTATCGATACTGAAAGCATTTTTGGGAAATATATCACACTGATCTTCAAGTCCTTCAAGGATTGCAAGATTATCATCGTTACTTACGATATTTAGTTCCCTATATTCCTTCTTTAAATAGATAGATTTTACAAATTGATGTTTTGAATTGTATTCCTGCAAATATGTTTTTCCATAATTGTAAATAAAATAATTGTCTTTGAAAGGAATGATGAGTTCGCTGCTGCCCGAAGTGTCTTGTGTTTTTAATAGAGATTGCCCAAATAGTGTATTGAGCGTCAGGATAAAAGTGCAAAGTAATAGTATTTTTTTCATAGTTATTGTATTGTATTTGTATAAAAATATAAAATTCAATACAAAATTACGAAAAAATTAGATAAAATACAATTTTATATTTTTAGAGGCTGTCATTTTTTCGTAAAACTATCTTTGAAAACAATTGTATTATTGAACGCCATTTTTCCATCGCTGCTGTCTTTGAAACATTAATGCTGAGATGCGCTGACAATAAATTGAAGAATAGAAAGCAGCTTAGGAACATCACTAAGGTAGTAGCGTTCGGAGTCAATATAAAGGCAGTTTTCTTCTAATTTCATAAAAACCCAATCAAAACCGTTGGTAACAGCACCATAAATAATTTGATTAGGATTATTCATTTCTTGGTTAAAAATACGAGCAGCATACATTTCTGCTGCGCATTGAGCATAACCTTCGTCAGGCGATTTATTTTTACTTTCCATTAAGCAAAAAATAGGCGCTTCTATTTCTACCAAATTGGGTTTTGCGCTTAGTATAAAATCTGGATTTCCGTTTAATTCTGGAATACTTTCGATATTCAATGCAAAGCCTGAAAAAAACGTAATAAAATTATTTTTACGCTTCAATTCTTTTAAAATAGGCGTAATGATAAGCTCCGATTTCGCCTTTTCAGTAAATAAAGGCAACATTTTTGCTTCTGCAATGTCTTCATATAGGCGAGTGCTTACTTCAAAATTAAGTAGCTCTCTTTCTATAAATAGATTTTGCATAGTTTGCTGTGTTAAGCCAAATTGCTGACAAAACTTTAAAACGGAATTAAATTTACTATACGCCATATTGTATTTTTTTTATAAAATTAATCTCTTTTTACTTCTTCGTAAAACTATCCTTCAACCCGACTGTTTTATTAAACACCATTTTTCCATCGCTGCTGTCTTTGTCTAAGCAAAAATAACCTAAGCGAAAAAATTGGTAACTCTTGCCCGCTTCGGCAGTAGCACAATACGGCTCTAACAATGCTTTGTCATTGATTGTCAATGAGTTAGGATTGGTTTCTGAATCTGTATTTGGATTTTCTTCAACAAAAAGTCTATCATACAAACGCACTTCGGCATTGAACGCATTGGCAGAAACCCAGTGCAAAGCGGTTTTTACTTTGATACCAGATTCGTCTTCGCCTGATTTTGAGTTTTTGATATACTCGACATGAACTTCCGTTACGTTGCCGTTTTCGTCCGTTACGTGATTGACATATTTAATAATGTACGCATATTTCAAACGCACAACGTGGTCTTTGTTGGGCATTAGGCGGAAATATCCTTTTGGCGGGTCGAGGCTGAAATCTTCACGCTCAATCCATACTTCACGTCCAAACGGAATCTCGTGTTTGCCTTCCGCTTCGTTGCCAGGAATGTTCTCTACGTTGAGGTTTTCGCCTTCGCCATCGTAATTTACAATGACCAATTTGATAGGATCCATGACCGCCATCACTCGATGTGCTGTGTTTTCCAAATCTTGACGAACACAAAATTCCAACAAAGAAACATCAATCGTGTTGTCCCGTTTTGCGATGCCGATACGGTCACAAAACTCTCTCAAACTCGCAGGTGTGTAGCCACGACGACGCAAACCCGAAATCGTCGGCATACGTGGATCGTCCCAACCGCTTACGACATTTTCATTGACCAATTTCAACAAATATCGCTTGGACATGACGGTATAATTCAAGTTCAAACGAGCAAATTCGTATTGTTTTGAAGGAAAAATACCCAAATTCGCAATGTACCAGTCGTACAATTCACGGTGCGGAATAAACTCCAAGGTACAGACCGAATGTGTAATATTTTCGATACTATCGCTTTGTCCGTGTGCAAAATCGTACATTGGATAAATGCACCACGCATCGCCCGTGCGATGATGATGAGCGTGTTTGATGCGGTACATCAACGGATCTCTCATGTGCATATTGACGTGCGTCATGTCGATTTTTGCACGCAACGTACATTTTCCGTCTTCAAATTCGCCATTTTTCATTTTGGCAAAAAGTACCAAGTTTTCGGCAACGGAAGTATCACGATACGGCGAATTTGTGCCGACTGTCGTAGGCGTTCCTTTTTGCGTAGCGATTTCTTCTTGTGTCGAAAAATCAACATACGCCAAGCCTTTTTCAATCAATTGCACAGCATAGCCATACAGTTCATCAAAATAATCGGACGCATACAATTCTTGTTTCCAATCAAAACCCAACCATTTTACATCTTCTCTGATGCTGTCCACGTATTCCACGTCTTCTTTGACGGGATTTGTATCGTCAAAACGGAGGTTGGTTGCACCACCATATTTTTTTGCCAAACCAAAATTTAAGCATATACTTTTGGCATGACCAATGTGCAAATAGCCATTTGGCTCAGGTGGAAAACGGGTCAAAATCGTTTTTCCAGGATTGGCTTCAAGCCACGTTTCTACAATTTCTTCAATGAAATTTAAACTCTTTTCTGCTGTTGCTTCTGCGTTATTGTGCGACATATATTGTTGATTGTCAGTTTTTTAATTATTTTAAGCTCTTGGAGTATCTGTACTCCAACCGTGCTTCAAAAATTCTTGAACAATAGGGAGATTATTCACTATTTTTTCTATTCTATCTACTCCAATTATTTTATGATATATATTTTTCAGAAAAGAACCACCTTTTATTATTCCAAAAAATATTAAAAAAATACCTATAATAGCCATTAAACCATTATCTTTAAAATACAAAAAAATAAAGACGGCTATACTTATGGCAATAGTAAGTCCCCCTAAAAAGGTAATTAGGTTACCCAGTAATTGAATTACTTTGCACCTCAAACACCTTGGAATTTCGATTTTAATCTCGCCAAACGAAACAGAGCGATAAATAATATGATTAGACCTATCGTTTTCCTTGAAAATCTGTGCGATGAATTTTGAACTATTCGATGCGTTTCTTTTATTACAACAAAAACAGGTGCTTATAGTAGTTTCAAAAGTAGCTGTTCTTTCATTATAAACGTGACTTTCCATTTTTTAATTTTTTTGATTATCAAGTTATTATAAAATTGAATTGATGATTTTCAATTTTTCAATTTTTTCAAAATCTATAACACATCAAGTGTAGCGTTAGATTTGTCATTTAAAATAGTTTTAGAGATTGGCTTCAAGCCACGTTTCTGTACTCTTTTCTGCTGCTATTTCCGTGTTATTGTGCGACATATATTGTTGATTGTCAGTTTTTTATATTAATTTTATTCTTTTTATAAAAAAATATCAAAGCTCCAATCGAAATTGAGCTTAGGAAAATATATCGAAACAAATAAAATCCAATCCGAGCTGTTCCACACCATTCTCGAATATCAGGTGGAAAAAAGTATTCATGTACGTCATTTGAAAAAATTGGAAAATAATATAAAAAGAAAATATAACTTGCTGCTAAAATACTTACCCATAAACTATTTTTCCAAATATTTTTAACTAAAAAATAAGGTAAAACAACATAAATACTAAGCTCAATGAGTATTAAAAATAATTTTAAATTCATATTTCTTCTTTAAAACACATCAAATGTAGCGTTGTTTTTGATATGCAAAGTTAGATTAGTCATTGATTATCAAACATTTATCTTTTTCTCAAATAATATTTTTACTTTTTTCAAAATTGCTACAATCTCAAAAATTGAATTAGTAGAAGCATTGTAGGCGTTACTAACAGCATATTCTTTTCCATTCAAAACAACAAAAAACCAGTTTCGACCAACGATATAACAACCATAAATTTCACTTTCTGGTTCGTTGTTCAAGTGCTGTGCGACATACATTTCTATTAATAATTGCCCCATCGGGTCATTGTTTGTACCGCTTTCTTGTTTGTATTCTTGCAGGAAAAAAATAGGGTTTTCAGGAATTTGCCAACCTTTTGCCAACATACAATCTATTCTTCCGCCAATTTCTTTCCCATTAAAAATCGTTTTTAGAGAATGATTAAAAAAAGTGCGATACGTATCCTGTTGTAAATCAATAATCCCTAAAACTGGTCCAATAAAAGCAATACTCATATCAAATTCATTCCACGCTTCCGCCATGCGAAAAAGTAATTTTTGGAGATTTTCCAAAGTTTTTCGTTCACTATCACTGACATCTGATGCTACTTTTAAAAACGAAGTCAAATAATCAGGAAAATTAAAATTTCTTTTCAATCCAAACTCTCTATCAACTTCCTGAGATTTCCACTTCTCAAAAGATTTATATTTCTCTATTGTTGCTTTTGCCATTATATTTGAGATTTATATAAAAATAGAATTTCCTATTTTTGAAAAAATATATTTTTGCAAAGTTAAGTATTTTTTCATAAAATAAACATCTTTTTCGCCTTTCTGTTGTTTAGTAAGCGAACAAAAAAAACATTTTTATGTACAGAAATAAATTTGTAGTCGGAGCATTTTTGGTTTCCGCAGTAGTAAGTTGTTGCTTACTTTTTAATTTGAAATTTGCATTTGATTTTGAGCAATTTTTTCCAAAAGGAGATAAAGATTTAGATTTTTATAGAGCATTTGTAAAGGAATTTGAAGCCGATGACAATTTTTTATTGGTAGCCGTAGAGCGTAAAGATGGCGTTTTTGAACAGCAATTCTTAGAGAAATTTCATGACTTTACCTTAAAAACACGTGACTTACCGCACGTTATAGAAAGCCAATCTTTGACAAAATTTCGTTATCCTCTAAAAACGCCTTTTGCCGTCACTACCATTCCCGCCATCAATATTGACGACCCTTCACGCTACGAAGCGGACAAAAATCGTATTTTACAAGACGAGCGTTTTGTGCATAACCTAATTTCAAAAGACGGAAAAGTATTGGTTATTTTGCTCAAAACAGAAAGTAGTATTTCACTCGAAAAAGCAACAGAACTCATCAATCCGCTTGAAAAATTAGCCGATTCTTATGGTTTTGAATCCTATCATTTGATGGGTCGTGCTTATTTTCAAAAAGAAATCGTTGCGATGGAAAAGCGAGAAGTCGCTATTTCTACCGTAATTGCTGGACTTTTAGTAAGTATTGTATTGGCTTTGATGTTCAGACGTTTTTGGGGAACAGTGATTGCGATGAGTTCCATTTTAATAGGATTATTGATTTTTTTAGGCATTCTGAGTATTTTTGGAAGAGAAATGTCTGCTTTGGCAGCTTTGTATCCCGTTTTGATGTTGATTTTAGGTACTTTTGACACGATACACGTCATGTCGAAATATACCGACGAACGGCAACGAGGTTTGAGTGCAAAAGAGGGCGTAGCCATCACGATAAAAGAAATGATGCTGCCAATATTCTTGACCTATTCTACGACTGCAATTGGTTTTTTAACCTTAATCACAAACAATATTCAGCCGATTATTGATTTTGGTATAAATGCTGCGATTGGTGTGACCGTGGCTTATGTAATGGCTATTGTATTTACGCCTGCTTGTTTGTCGTTTTTTGAGTTAGACCAAATCGTAAAAATTAGTAAAGAAACGGACAATTGGAAAAAAGCATTTCATCGTTTGCATTTTTTTACTAAGAAAAATCCAGCGTTGGTTACGGTTTGCTCGTTCCTCGTTTTTGGTATCACGCTTTGGGGTATTTCCTTGATAACGACCAATTATCGGATAGAAAGTCAGTTGCCCGTAGGCGCACAAGTGACGAAAGATTTTTTATTTTTTGAGAAAAATTTTGCTGGATTTCGTCCCGTTGAGTTCGCCATTTATGCTCAAAACGGACACAAAGTAACAGAATATGAAATAATAAAAGAAATCGATAAGGTAGAGAGTAACATCAAATTATATCCAGATTTTCGTGCAATTACTTCATTAACAGCTGTTTATAAAAGTATCAATCAGATGAATGAGGGCGGAAGTGCAGCTGCTTACAGATTGCCAGCCGATTCGCTTTCTTTTGCTGATGCACAATTTTTAGCAAGCAAATTACCAAAATCATCGTCTAATATTTTGATTAGTAAAGATGGAGAAAAAACACGTATCGCAACACGTATAAACGATATTGGGGCGGATAGCGTAAAGATGGTCGGTACTAAAATAGACGATTGGATAAAAGCAAACATAGATTCTACTTTGATAAAAGTAAAACGAACTGGAACAGGACTTTTGATAGATAAAAATGGCGAATATATCCGAAATAATACGATTTATGGAATGTTATGGACTGTCCTTATCATAGGTATTTTGATGGCTTTTATACTGAAACGCTGGCAAATGATGTTTATTTTCTTGATTCCAAACCTATTTCCTTTGTTTATTTGTGGTGCATTGATGGGTTTTATTGGCATTGAGTTAGAGGCAGGAGTTTCTATGATTTTCTCTGTTATTTTCGGTATTGCGGTAGATGATACGATACATACTTTGAGCAAATTTAAAGTGTTTAAAGCAAAAGGCTATACCGTAGATGGCGCATTGTATATGACGATGATGGAAGTAGGAAGACCAATGATTCAGACAGCAATTATCTTGTTTTTTGGCTTTATGGTTATGCTTTTTTCTATCAATCCACCAAGTGTAAATGTTGGTATTTTGATGAGCCTTACACTTGCAAGTGCACTTTTGAGCGACTTGTTTTTACTGCCTGTAATGGTACGTTGGTTGGTAAAGGACGAGAGAAAGTAATGAATAATTTAGGTTCATCCACGATTTTGGCGGAACTTCCACGGTAAAACCCGTGAGGTCTTCAATACCTCACGGGTTTATAGAGCGCAATAAATCTATTCCGCCAAAATCATGGATGAACTATAATTTATAATAAAAAATTAGAAATGAATAATTTATAATAAAAAACAAATAATATAAATAATTGGTAATCAGCTATTTATGCTTATTTATATTTTTATAACTTTTCGTGATGTATAACTCAGCTGTGTTTTTACAGTATTTTGACAAAAAAAATAAACTTCGCATACAACATTTTATGTTTTCAAAGCGTCTATTAACGAAGGAAGTTGAGATACAAGAAAGTCGTAGGTTTCCTTGGGTTAAAAAATTGTTAAAATACATTTTTAGGGATAAACTAAAAGGTATAAAACGTTTCTTTTAAAGGACTTATAAAGTATTTTATTTAAAAACAAAAGTAAAAACGAGTACAAAATTATGATGAAAAATTGGTTATCAATGGTTGCAGCAGCAATGCTCGGAGGTATCATAACAGTAGGTGGCGTTACTTTGGTACAGCAGCAACAAACTAAGACAGTAAGTGAAAATACTGCTGCAAAATACGTAAATTTTGAGAACGAGCCTGGTGGTGGAGTAGTTCCTGATTTTACGAGTGCAGCAGAAAGCGCAGTAGATGCAGTAGTACATATCAAGACAACCGAAAGCGAGGAAAAGGCTATGGAGCAACAGCAGCAAATGCAAAGCCAAAATCCTTTTTTTGAAATGTTTGATATGGGCAGAATGCAGCCGAAAGCAGGTACTGGCTCGGGTGTAATTATTTCAAAAGACGGTTACATCGTTACGAATAATCATGTTATAGAATTTGGCGATGAGTTTGAGGTAACTTTAAATGACAATCGTCAGTTCAAAGCAAAACTCGTGGGCCGCTCAAAAGACATTGATTTGGCGGTTTTGAAAATAAATGCAGAAAATCTTAGCGCCATGCCGTACGGCAACTCAGACATAGCGAAAGTTGGTCAATGGGTATTAGCAGTCGGAAATCCTTTTGATTTGACTTCTACGGTTACCGCAGGAATTATTTCTGCAAAAGGACGTGGTCTGGATAAAGGAAGCGCAAAATTGGAATCTTACATTCAAACAGATGCACCCGTAAATCCTGGAAACAGTGGTGGCGCATTGGTAGATGCTTCTTCTGGAAAACTAATCGGTATAAATACTGCAATCATCACACACACAGGCTCTTATGAAGGATATTCATTTGCAATTCCTGTTAATTTGATGACAAAAGTAGTCGATGATATTATAAAATACGGTAGCTATCAGCGTGGTTATTTGGGCGTAGGTATCCAAGATTTAGATGCAGATTACGCCAAAGAATTAGAAGTAAATATTTCAAAAGGTATCGTAGTTACGACGCTTACAGCAGGTGGTTCGGCTCGTTCGGCAGGTGTACAAGTGTATGATGTAATTACGAAAGTGAACGGGCAAGAAGTAAAGAATGGTAACGAACTGATGGAAAAAGTTGGTACAGTAAAAGTTGGCGATGTCGTTAATTTGAGTATCGTACGTGGCAATCAGCGATTGGAAATTCCAGTAAAATTGAAAGCTCAAACGCCACAAAAAACACGTTAATGTCACGTGGAAGTCATTTAGAAGATAAAAAGTAAAAATAATCCTTTTTTAGTAAAAATTTAACACTATTTAAAAAATTATTTGGCTTACTAAAACGTTTATATAGTATATCAGTAAAGATACATAGATGCCGAAAGGCTTTTAAAGATACTTGTTTAAAGTTGGTTTTTCGTTTTGTTTTGATGCGTCTGTTTCGCCTAACCGTGGAACAGGCGTTTTTTATTTGTATAAATAAAAAATATAGTATAAACATTCGCTGATTTATACATCGCATGGCTTTTGAATATTCGAACAAAATAAAAGTTGATTTTCTCAAAGTTACAAAATGGATATAAAATAAGAAAAAGTCCTAAAAAGATGTTACCTTTGCACTCGCAAAACGAAATATTCAATAAAAATATTAAAGAGTTTTTGCATTAAAAAATAAAAATGGCAGAGAATTTTATAGATTATATCAGAGTTTGTGTGCGTTCGGGAAAAGGTGGCGCAGGATGTTCCCATTTTTACCGTGACGGATTGACGGCAAAAGGTGGACCCGACGGTGGCGACGGTGGACGAGGCGGCTCAGTTATTTTGAGAGGAAATCGTAATATGTGGACGCTGCTTCACTTGCGCTACAAAAAACACTTGTATGCTGGTGATGGTATGCCTGGGCAAGGCAAAAACTGCTCGGGAAAATCAGGCGAAGACATTATGATAGAAGTACCTTTGGGAACTATTGTTATCGATGAAGAAACTGGCGATACACTTTGCGAAATCACAGAACAAGGCGAAGAAAAAGTGCTATTTGCTGGCGGCCGTGGTGGTCAAGGCAATCAGCATTATGCTACGCCAACCAATCAGTTACCTGCTAACTCTCAACCTGGCGAAATGGGTCGTGAGTCTTGGGTAGCTATGGAGCTAAAAGTTTTGGCAGATGTTGGTTTAGTTGGTTTTCCCAATGCTGGAAAATCTACGCTTTTGGCATCTATATCGGCAGCAAAACCTAAAATTGCAAATTATCCGTTTACGACACTTACACCTAATCTGGGTATTGTGGAGTACCGTGACCACAAATCTTTTGTGATGGCAGATATTCCAGGAATTATCGAAAATGCACACGAAGGCAAAGGTTTAGGACATCGTTTTTTGCGCCATATTGAGCGCAATTCCGTTTTGCTTTTTATGGTAGCTTCTGATGCACCAGACATTAAAAAAGAGTATAAAATCTTAGAAAAAGAGTTGAAATTGTTTAATCCTGAGTTGATGGATAAGCCAAGACTACTTTGTATCACAAAATGTGATTTGATAGACGAAGAAATACAAAGGGTACTTATAAAACCTACTTTACCAAGAAAAATACCGCATATTTTTATTTCTGCCGTAGCAGAACAAGGATTAATGGAGCTGAAAGATAAACTTTGGCAAATGATAAATGAGGAGTAAATGGATGTATAATTTTATAAAAAAACCTAAAATACTGATTGTCAATATTTTAGGTTTTTTTTGAATTATACCGCTTCGGCTTCTGCCATTACTTCTTCTATACTTTCGCCATCTTCTATTACGTCTTTTTCTACACGTAGGTTTCCGATAATAAACTCTTGACGTTCCATGGTGTTTTTACCCATGTAATAATCCAAAATTTTATCTATGCTCATATCTTCATGCAAAATAACAGGCTCTAAGCGTATATTTTCGTTGATGAAATCTGCGAATTCGCCTGGCGAAATTTCTCCCAATCCCTTAAAACGAGTGATTTCTGCTTTTCCACGCAATTTTTTTATCGCAGTTTGTTTTTCTCCTTCTGAATAACAATAGTAGGTGCTTTTTTTGTCACGTACTCGAAAAAGTGGCGTTTCTAAAATAAATAAATGGTTGTTTCTTACCAAATCAGGGAAAAATTGCAAGAAAAAAGTAAGCAATAAAAGGCGAATGTGCATACCATCTACATCGGCATCGGTAGCGATAACGACACGGTTAAAACGCAAATCATCTAAACTATCTTCGATGTTTAGTGCGTGTTGCAAAAGGTTAAATTCCTCGTTTTGGTAAACGATTTTTTTCGTCAAACCATAACAATTCAAAGGTTTTCCCCTTAAACTAAACACTGCTTGTGTGGTAACATTTCTCGCTTTTGTGATAGAACCACTTGCCGAATCTCCTTCGGTAATGAAAACGGTTGTATCTAATTTTTTGTCTTCGTCGCCTTTTTCATTCAAATGCAAACGACAATCACGCAATTTTTTGTTGTGAATATTTGCTTTTTTGGCACGTTCATTTGCCAATTTTTTTACATCTGCAATATCTTTTCGCTCTCTTTCGCTTTGGATAATGCGTTTTTCAAGTGCTTTTGCTACTTCTGGATTTTTGTGTAAAAAATTATCCAGTTCTTTTACTAAAAAAGTCTCAATAAAAACTTTCATCGAAGGCCCATCGGGCGCAGAAGTCAATGAACCCAATTTAGTTTTTGTTTGGCTTTCAAAAACAGGCTCTTCTACACGCACACTTATCGCTGCAATGATAGAAGCACGAATGTCTTTTGGGTCAAATTGTTTTTTGAAATGCTCTCGCACCGTACGAACAATCGCCTCTCGAAAAGCCACCAAGTGCGTACCGCCTTGCGTGGTATTTTGACCATTTACAAAAGAAAAATAATGCTCTCCGTAGTGATCGCCGTGTGTCAAAGCAACTTCTATATCTTCACTTTTTAAGTGAATAATTGGGTAACGCACCGACTCCGCCTCTGTCTTGCGTGTCAATAAATCCAATAGACCATTTTTGGAATAAAAAGTCTTGTTATTGAAGTGGATTTTTAGTCCAGCATTCAAATAAGCGTAATTCCAAAGCTGATTTTCTACATATTCGTTTAAAAAACGGTAATTTTTGAAAATAGTATCGTCTGGTTTGAAACTAACCATTGTGCCATTGGGCAGGTCTGTTTTACCTACTTTATGGTCTTTTATCATTTGTCCTTTTGAAAATTCAGCTACTTTTATGTCGCCTTCTCGGACGGATTGTACACGGAAAAAATCAGAAAGTGCATTAACAGCTTTTGTTCCGACACCATTCAAACCAACTGATTTTTTGAAGGCTTTGGAATCAAATTTTCCACTCGTATTGATTTGTGAAACAGAATCTACCACTTTTCCAAGCGGAATACCACGCCCAAAATCTCGGATTTCACAAATACCATCTTTTATAACAATGTCAATTTGCTTGCCGTTGCCCATCACAAATTCATCAATAGAGTTGTCGATAACCTCTTTGATAAGTACATAAATACCGTCATCGGGCGAGCTTCCGTCGCCTAATTTTCCGATATACATACCCGAACGCAAACGGATGTGTTCACGCCAATCTAAGGAACGGATGTTGTCTTCGTTGTATTCTACTTTTTGTTCGAGTAAATCTGCCATTTTCTTATAATTTGCTTTTGTTTGACACAAATTTTTATGCCTAACATTTATTTGCACAAAGTTAAAACAAAAATTGTTATTTTGTAGTATTTATTAAAAAATAAATTTTATTTTAAATTGTCGGTTCTTTAATTTAAGTCTAAAACCCTGTTAGGGTTTGTTATATTTTTTATCTGACAACTCTATTATTTTTTCAAAGGAAAAAGAGGGCTAACAGGCGTAGAATCTACTGCAATAAAAGAAGTAGGTGTTTTAGGTTTTGTAACGCGAGCAGGTCTTGCGCCAAGACTATCCATAGAAAGTTGCCAAAGGTCAGCGTTAAGCAGCAAGATAGAATCTGCAATTCGAGTTGCTTCTTCAAATTCTTTTTTAGAAAAATCAGCTAACTTTTTTTCTTGAAATTCCTTTACTTTTACGCTTATAGCGGTATCAATCATAGCTTGTCTTTCTGCTTCTTTGTTGCAAGAAGCAAAAACTAAAATGAAAGCTATAAAATTTAATTTTTTCATATTAATCGGTAACGATAGTCCGTTAAAAAAATCAAGAAGTCCATAAAACTCTGATAATCAATATAATACCAAATATAATTAAGGCAATGCCTAAGCCGTTTCTAACTTTCACTAATAAATCTGGTGTGATACGTTGTTGTATTTTTTTTGCTAAAAGAGCTTTTAAAGCATCTGTCGAAATAAGCATCGTGTAAAGTCCGCCATAAAAAAGACTTGCATCTGTATAAGTCAAACCTTTGTCGATACTCAGTTTACTGGATAAAATAAGCCAAAAAAATACCGTAAACGGATTAAATGTGTTGATAGCAAAACCTTTTGCGAAAAGCCCAAAAGGAGATGTTTTGGTCAAAATTAAGTTTTCGGTGTCTATTGAAGGAGGTTTTACAATCATAGATGCAATACCAAAAGCAACCAATAATCCGCCGCCGAAAATACCCAAATAAACCTTAAATCCGTCAATTTCTGTCAATGCTGTTACATAAGAAACGCCAAAATAAGTCGCCAAAATATAGAAAAAATCACTTACCCAAACACCTGAACAATATATCATAGTCGGACGAAAGCCGTGCTCAATACCAATGCGGAGGAGCATGAAAAAAAGAGGACCCATAAGAAAACTTAGCGCAAAACCAGCGATAAGTCCTTGAATGTATTGTTCCATAAACAGTATTTTACACGCCTACACTTAGCTGACTTTCTAAATATTTTTCCCAAGCCGCTACTTGTCCGCCTTTGAGTACACGAGGAAATTTACTTTGCCCCATTGATTTTCCTGTCGATAACAAATATTGATTGAATAATTTTGAAGGTAAAATTTCCATTTGCAACTCTTGTAACATAGAATTTCTTTCTGCCCCGTAATCGTCATTTATTTCTTTGAGATGCAAATCAATCATTGTGATAAGTGCTTGTTTATCAACGTGTTGATCGCAGCCAATATACCATTTATGCGCATAATGTGTCCCTGATTTTACTGCCGAAACGGTATATTCTGGGATTGAAATATTCATTTTTTCTTGCACATAATGAATAGCTTTGTTCATATTATCTACGGAAAGATGCTCTCCACAAATACTCAAAAAGTGTTTGGTACGCCCAGAAATAATAATTTCTGCACGTTCTACATCTGTAAAACGAACCGTATCGCCAATGATGTATCGCCAAGCTCCTGCACAGGTACTCATCACAAGTGCGTAGTCTTTGTTTTCTTTTACTTCGTTGATAGTCAGTGTTTTAGCATTTGGAAAAGGCATGCCTTCTTCGTCAAAATGAGCCTCGTCAAAAGGGATAAATTCGTAGAAAATACCATTGTTTTGTACCAAAGCCATGCTATGTGTTTCGGGACGTGCTTGAAATGCAATAAAACCTTCGGAAGCCAAATAAGTATCCATGTATATGACAGGTTTTCCGAATATTTTTTCCATAGATTTTTTGTAAGGTTCGAGCGCAATGCCTCCGCTTACAAAAATTTGTAAATTGGGCCACATCTGATGTATATTATCCAATTTGTGATACGCCACTACGTGTTCCAAAGTCAATTGTACCCAACTTGGCAAACCAGAAACCACTACAATGTCCCAATTCGGTGCATTTTTAGCAATATAATCTACCCGTTGTTTCCAGTCTTTGAGTTTAGAAACTTTCAAGCCTGGTCGGTATTTATTTTTTAACCAAATCGGAATTAAGTTAGCGTTTATACCACTCAAATCGCCTGATTTGTAATGTCCATGATTGGTCAAAGAGCCTGAGCCGCCTATTAGCAAATAATCTTTAAAGAAAATACTATCTTTTAAGCCATTGTATTTTGCAAGATTAAAAAACATTTTCAGACCAGCTTTGCGCATAGATTTTAGCATCTCGTCGCTTTCTGGCAAATATTTGCTTGGTGCGCCCGATGTTCCTGAGCTCACGCCATAGTATTTTACTTTTGACGGCCAGGTAACATTATCGTGTCCTTCGAGTTGCAGATGCCACCACTCGTCATATATTTTATTGTAATCGTGAATAGGTACTTTTGCTTTGTACGTTTCTATCAGATTATCAGAACGCAAAATTTCTTTAAAATTATAGTATTTACCAAAAGAAGTGTGAGCAGCTTCTTGTAAAAGACGACGTAAGGTCTTTTCTTGAAGTTGCTCAAGCGTCAAAAATGTTGGCTTGAACGTTTCGCTTACTTTCAGCGTTCTTTTGATAACAGCACTAAGTATAGGCATTTTTAAATGTTTTCAATTAAAAAAAATTCTTTGGTCTAAAAAATTAGGACAAATTTTAGGTAGTTAAGACAAGTGCAATAACTAAATCGGCTAACAAAATAAAAATATCGCTATATACGACCGCACGGGTACTCGCTTCTCCGAGTTCTATACTTCCTCCTTTTACATAATAGCCTTGATAACAAGAAACAGAAGTAAGGATAAATGCAAAAACAGTCGCTTTTACAAGCATCATCACTACATTATAAGGGACAAAAAACGAGCGCAATCCACGTATGTATTCTACATCTGCTAATAAATGTGTAGGTACACTTGCTAAATAACCACCAATCATACTTACAAAAGCGGCTAATGTTACCAAAAGTGGAATCATGGTCATAGCAGCAATTATTTTTGGTAAAATCAAATATCCAGCCGTATTTATACCCATGATTTCCATGGCATCTATGTGTTCTTTTTGGCGCATACCACCGATTTCGGCAGTCATGTTTGACCCTACTTTACCTGCTAAAACCAAGCCCGAAATGGTTGGAGCAAGCTCAATTATACTAATATCACGCACAATATAACCAATATAATAGTCTGGAATAAGATTTCCACTTAGTTGGTACGCAAACTGAATAGCGGTTACTGCACCAATAAATACGGCTATCAAACAGATAATTATCAAAGAGCCTACACCAATATCGTACATCTGACGAATAGTTTCATTGACAAACATTGACATCTTTTCAGGTCTTGAAAAACTCTGACGCATTAATAATAAGTAACGACCAAAGTGAAATAAAAAGTTTTTTTGCATCTCAATTGTTTATAATTAGGCGTATTTAAAAATATCCCTTGTTTTAGCCCAACTACTTAGTGAAAAGTTTGGAGCGCAAAGTTAATAAAATTTATATAATTTTTTTAACCTAAATTAATGCTATCTAATTGGACTAAATAATTGTCAAATTTTCAGTTTTTTAAAAACGATAAAAAGCGATACTTATTTTTAATTTCTATTGTCGAAAATTATGTGCCAGTGTAACTAAAAAAATAACCAAAGTAATTACCTTCGCTCGTTAAATAGCTATTACAAAAAGGGTTATTTTAAAATATTATGATGAATAAAATATTAATGGTCAGCTTATTGTGTTTTTTCTCTTGTAAAAATATAAGTTTTTCTCAAGAAAAAAAATTATCATTGTGGACTTTTCAGTCAGCAGACACACTTGATAGAAAGAGAGTTCGTGGAATGACTGTTTTAGGAGCTACTTGTTATACTGGAATGTTTACGCTTTTGAGCCAAACGTGGTACAGTAAACAAGACAGAACAAAGTTCCATCTTTTTAATGACAATCAAGAATGGGAGCAAATGGATAAGGTAGGTCATGTTTTTGGTGGTTATTTTGAAAGCCGCTGGTTTGCTCAGGCTTATCAATGGGCTGGCGTGAAACAACGTCGTTCTGCGTACATTGGTGCAGCGGCAGGAACGCTGA
This sequence comes from Chitinophagales bacterium, assembly GCA_031374645.1. Taxonomy (GTDB): domain Bacteria; phylum Bacteroidota; class Bacteroidia; order Chitinophagales; family Saprospiraceae; genus CANHEE01. The sequence goes on from JANMGN010000210.1 coordinate 17,369, forward strand.
TACAAGGAACATTGGAGTTTTCTGACGGGTTTTCCAAAAAATGGGGCTTTTCAATGGGCGATATTGCTGGAAATACTGCTGGCACTTTACTTTTTTTAGGTCAAGAGTTAGCGTGGAAAGAGCAACGTCTGATGATGAAAGTTTCCAATACGCCTCAAAAATATTCTAACGAAATTATTTTTTCGCAAGATGGTTTGTATTCGATGCCTTTGAGTACAAGGGCGCACAATCTTTTGGGCGATAATTATATTGTTAGTTTTTTAAAAGACTATAACGCTCAAACGCTTTGGTTATCAGGAAATGTTCGCTCGTTTTTTCCGCAAAGCCGTGTCCCGAAATGGCTCAATGTGGCGGTTGGTTATGGTGCAAACAATCTTTATGTAGGCGATAAAAAATATGCTTGGACACAAGAAAATGCTGCAAATGGAATTCCTGCTGGAACAATTTTTTCTTTTGATGCTGCAAAATATCCTCGTTACCGTCAGTTTTATTTGTCGCTTGATATAGATTTGACAAGAATAAAAACAAAAAGTCATTTTTGGAATACGGTCTTGCACGGCATTAATATTATCAAAATTCCTGCGCCTGCCTTAGAATTTAATGGGCTTGGGAAGGTGAAATTTCATCCTATTTACTTTTAAAGTATCTAAAAAATAACAAAAACACTATGATTTTTCCAATCGGAGATGACAATGTTCAAGGCGGAAATCGTCCTATTTTTAGCTATCTTTTTTTATTTTTAAATGTGCTTATATTTGGATTTGAGTTTTCTATGTCTGAAAGCGATTTGAATGTTTTTATAGAAAATTACGGAGCAGTTCCAGTCGAAATAGCGGTATATCGCACTCATTTTCAGACACTTATCACATCAGTTTTTTTGCACGGTAGTATAATGCACTTGGTCGGAAATATGATTTTTCTTTGGGTTTTTGCAGATAATATTGAAGCAAAAATTGGTAATTTTCGTTTTTTTATTTTTTATATGCTTGGCGGTATAATTGCAGGTTTGGTTCAGATATTTGTTAGTCCTTACAGCGAAATACCTTGCGTTGGCGCAAGCGGAGCTATCGCTGCGGTATTGGGCGCATATTTAGTGATGTTTCCTGGCTCACGAATAAAAGTTTTATTTTTCTTTTTTTGGAGTTACCGTATTCCTGCATTTTTGTTCCTCGGATTTTGGATTGTTCAACAGCTTCTAAGTGGTTTTGGAAGCCTTTCCACTTTGGCTGGCGAGTCTGGAGGTGTTGCTTTTTGGGCGCATATTGGCGGATTTTTCTTCGGTCTTGTGATGGGTTTTTATTATCGAAAAACGCTCGAAGAGGACATTGTAGCTTAGTTACTCTTTTAAATCCGCAATAGATATATTTCTTCGCAGCACTTTTATATCACTTCGTACCGCTTTTGCTTTTTTACGTGCTGCAATTACACCTTTCGGAACTGCCGAAGGTTTTCTTTCTTTTTCAACTATCAATGCTTGACTAAGCGTTTGAAATAATTTTTTTTCTACAATTTCTTTGTTTTGTAACTGCGAGCGAGTGTCTTGCGAAGTCATTTGCAATAAGCCTTCTTTTGTAAATTTATTTTCTAACTTACTGATAATCAGTATTTTTTGACTTTCAGAAAGCCCCATAGATGCCGCTACATCAAAAATAACTTCTACTTTTGTTTCTACTTTATTTACATTTTGTCCACCTGCGCCGCTACTTCTTGCTGTCCGATATTGCAGCTCTTTTCTAATTTGTTCCTTGTTCATAATTATATTTTTTATTCAAAACACAATAAATATACTAAAAGTTCCTTTTAATAATAGGCAAACGATAAGAAAATTTTGGAGCTATTTTAGTATTATAGTCGTGCGTACTAATCAATATTTTTTTAGTTGATTTTTTCAATCATAAACAAAGCGTTTAATCGTAGAATTTTCTACTTTTGTGGACGTTTATCAAATACGTATTTAAAGTTATGGATAAAATAAAAATTCTTTGGGCAGACGATGAGATAGATTTGCTCAAGCCACAGGTTTTGTTTTTAAAACAAAAAGGCTACGATGTTGTGACCGTTTCTAATGGCTACGATGCGATAGAGGAGTGTAAATCAGATAACGAAATAGATGTCGTTTTTCTGGATGAAAGTATGCCTGGCATCACAGGACTGGAAACCTTGGTAAAAATCAAGGAAATAAATACGCTTTTGCCTATCGTAATGATTACGAAAAATGAAGCGGAACACGTCATGGAAGACGCTATTGGCTCACAAATCTCTGATTATTTGATAAAACCTGTGAATCCGAACCAGATTTTGATGACTTTGAAAAAACTCATTGACAATAAACGTTTGGTACGTGAAAAAGCAAGTTTGAATTATCAGCAAGAGTTTCGTCAGATTTCAGGTCAGATAAATATGGGACTTGATGTGCAAGAATGGGCTGATGTTTATAAAAAAATCATCAATTGGGAATTGCGTTTGGATAGCTCGCAATCTACCGAAATGTACGATATTTTGGCGATGCAAAAAAGCGAAGCCAACGCAGAATTTTCAAGATACGTGACCAAAAATTATGTTTCTTGGATAAAAGGCAGCGAGCCAGATTTGACCATGTCGCATACTTTGATGCGCAATAAGGTTTTGCCGCATATTCAAAATGGTGTACCTACCGTGATGCTTTTGTTGGATAATTTACGTTTTGACCAGTGGAAAGTTATTGAGCCTATTATTACAGAATTGTATCGTGTAGAAGAGGAGGATTTCTTTTTTAGTATTTTGCCAACAGCAACACAATATAGTCGAAATGCAATTTTTGCAGGAATGTTGCCTGCCGATATTGAGAAGAAATTTCCTAATTTTTGGCTAAATGACAACGAAGAAGGCGGTAAAAATATGCACGAACACGCTTTTTTGACCGAACAACTCAAACGCACGATGCACAAAGAAGTCAAGCACGATTATTTGAAAGTGACAAGCATCAGTCAATCTAAACCGCTGCAAGACAACGTTTTAAACTTTTTGAACAATGACCTTAGCGTAATTGTGTATAACTTTATAGATATGCTTTCTCATGCACGTACCGAAATGGAAGTGCTAAAAGAGTTGGCTGGCGACGAAACGGCTTACCGTTCGCTCACACGCTCTTGGTTTTTACACTCGCCGCTTTGGGTGGCGTTGCAAAAATTAGCCGAACGTGATATTCAACTTATTATTACGACCGACCATGGAACAATTCGGGTAAAACAACCTTCAAAAGTCATTGGCGATAGAGAAACTACTACAAATTTGCGTTATAAAGTAGGTCGGAATCTAAATTACGACCGCAAAGATGTACTGGAAATCCGTGAACCACATCAAGCTGGTTTGCCTCGACCGAATGTAAGTTCTACTTTTATTTTTGCAAAAGAAGATATGTTTTTCTTGTACCCGAACAATTACAATCATTTTAATAATTATTATAAAAACACTTTCCAACACGGAGGTATTTCTTTAGAAGAAATAATTTGTCCTGTAATTCGCTTGCGAACGAAGTAAAAAATGGAAGATAATTACAGACACAAAGGTTTGCGTCGAAAATTAGTAGAAAATCTACAAGAAAAAGGCATCAAAGAGGAGAAAGTATTGGAGGCTATATTGGCAATTCCAAGACATTTTTTCCTGGATAAAGCGTTTGAAGAATGGGCGTATGCAGACAAAGCATTTCCTATCGGAAACGAGCAAACTATTTCGCAACCTTATACTGTTGCTTATCAAAGTGCGCTTTTAAACGTAAAAAAAGGCGATAAAATTTTAGAAATTGGAACAGGCTCTGGTTATCAAGCGGCAGTTTTGTCTTTACTTGGGGCAAAAGTTTTTACAGTAGAACGACAAGAGGTGCTTTTTAGAAAAGCTACAAAATTATTGAAAGAATTACATTTTACAAACATAAAAACTTTTTTGGCTGATGCCAACGAAGGGCTTGTTATTCATGCGCCTTTTGATAAAATACTTTTTACGGCTGCTGCCGAAACCATACCTCAAAGTTTACTTGCGCAGTTGAAAATAAATGGTACGATGGTAATTCCAGTAGGTGATGATAAATCGCAAACGATGTATAAAATTACCAAACTCTCAGCGACGGATTTT
>JANMGN010000480.1:0-9208 GCA_031374645.1 Chitinophagales bacterium
GCTTCGTTTGCGCCCAAACGGTGGTCGTTTGAAGCGGTTGCGATAGACGCACGCAAGAGGTCTGCATTGTCATAAACGGCTGCTATGGTATTGACAAAAAACGTCAAAAACTGTAAATTTTTGCTCGGATCTTTTCCTGGACTTAGTAGATTTTTACCTGTATTTGTACTCAAAGACCAGTTGTTGTGCTTGCCACTTCCGTTGATTCCTGCAAACGGTTTTTCGTGTAAAAGGCAACGCAAACGGTGGCGACGAGCGATTCTGTCCATCACGTCCATCAACAAAGTGTTGTGATCTACCGCCACATTACACTCTTCAAAAATAGGCGCACACTCAAACTGACAAGGTGCAACCTCATTGTGACGAGTACGTACTGGAATACCTAATTTGTGACATTCTGTCTCGAAATCACGCATAAAAGCATATACACGCTCTGGAATCGAACCAAAATAATGGTCCTCTAACTGTTGATTTTTGGCAGAATATTTACCCAAAAGTGTACGACCTGTCATTACTAAATCTGGACGAGCGTTGTAAAATGCTTCGTCAATCAAAAAATATTCTTGCTCCCAACCCAATGTTGTAAAAACGTTTGTAACATTTTTATCAAACCATTGGCATACTGGAATAGATGCTTTTTCTAAAAAATTTATCGAACGTAACAAAGGCAATTTGAAATCTTGCGCATCGCCTGTATATGTAATGAAAATAGTAGGAATACAAAGCGTTTTCCCTTCGGCAGTTTCAATGATAAACGCAGGAGAACTCGGATCCCAACCTGTGTAGCCACGTGCCTCGAAAGTCGAGCGCAAACCACCTTTTGGGAAGGACGAACCATCAGGTTCTTGTTGCATAAGAGAACCACTTGTGAACTCTTCGATAACCTCGCCTGTCGGTGTTAAAGTGAAAAATGAATCGTGTTTTTCTGCTGTTTTACCTGTCCAAGGTTGAAACCAGTGTGCATAGTGCGTTGCACCTTTTTCCATCGCCCAAGCCTGCATTGCAGAAGCTACGGTGTCAGCGATTTCTTTGTTCAATTTTGAGCCACCTTGCATCGCTGCTTTTACAGAAAGGTAGGCTTGCTCAGGTAAATATTCTTTCATAGCTTTGTCATTGAAGACATTTTCGCCATAATAAGAAGCAATATTGGTTTGTGGCAACTCAGTAAGGTTATAATCTAACTCGCTGCGATTACTTAATACATCTAATGCAGAAAAACGTGTAGCACTCATAAAAAGGAATAATTTTTATTAAAAAACAAGTATTTTAGAATGAAAATATTATTTTAAATCTATTTTTTAAATAACTCTGCAAATATACAGGCATTTTTTTAATAAAAAAGCATCTAAAAATAAAAAAATAGAATGAATACATTTTATTTTTATACTTAAAAAAGGTACTATTGCTATAAATAAAAGAATAATATTTTAAAAGGTTTTGTTCGCCCAAAAATTATTTGCAATTTTTCCTTGTTGATAGTTTTTTATTCTTAATTCGAGAAAATACTTTTTTATTTGATAATATTTATTTTAACTTTTCATTAACATATTTTTTTCAAAAAAAGAAATTTTATTCCAAAAAATAAAAAATAATGACTTTTTCATTCCATTTTTATATAATAACCTTACTATTCGTGCAATTTTTTTTATAAAATAAAAAAAACAACCTTGACTTTACACCAAGATTGTTTTTTTATTTTATAAAAAAGTAAACACAGATTATTCAACAGGAGCTGATTCTACAACATAAGTTGAAGCTATTTTGTCATGCCAAGTTTGTTTTTTTGGGTCAAAAATCATCCAAAAAAAACCTAAATTGAAAGTAAATGTAGAGATTACTTTGCTTGTATTTCGCTTAAATGCTTCCTCAAAGGTCAATTGTTGTCCTTTTTCATTGACTACTTTTATGTTCAATAGTTTTTTTCCGTACGTTCCTTGATGTTCAGAACAATCCATAACAATACTGTAAATAATCCAAATCACAAGACATATCATACTCATAATATTGTTTTCGATTTGAAATGTTTTGAGTGCGCTGAAATTTTCTGCATCTTTGGAAAGCTCGAGAAAAGATTGTCCGAAATCAAATTTTGCAATTGCAACAATGACTACGACGAACGCAACGGGTAAAATGTCAATCAAATAAGCGACAAATCGCTTGAAAAAAGAAGCTGATTCAAGTTTCATAATATAATAGTTGTGCTAAAAAACGCTTTTTTTTATGTTAGATAACCCAGTAATTTTCAGCACATTAAAGTCTTTCCCTTAGAGAAAGATTTAGAAAGGGTCATTTAGTAACGTGTAAATAATAACTTGTGTTTTTTGCTTGCCTATTAAAAGCTATACTTCACTAAATTTTCAGCCCAATGCGCTGCATTGAACTTCTAATTTAGCTCGCCTATCTTCTAATATACTAACCATAAATCCACAACTTATTAGTCACACGTTACTTACTTTAAAAGTTCTCTTGATATTACGAGTTTTTGTATTTCGCTTGTGCCTTCGCCGATAGTGCAAAGTTTGCTATCACGATAATATTTTTCTACTGGAAAATCTTTGGTGTAACCGTAACCGCCAAAAATCTGGACTGCATCGGTAGAAACTTGTACTGACACCTCCGAAGCATAATATTTTGCCATAGCTGCTTCTTTGGTCATTTTTTGGTGCTTATTTTTCATATCAGCCGCTTGACGAGTAAGTAATTCGGCAGCTTGTATTTTAGTAGCCATATCTGCTAATTTGAATGAAATCGCTTGAAACTTGCTGATACTTTGCCCAAATTGATGTCTATCTTTGGCATATTGGACAGATGCTTCATAAGCTCCTTTTGCAATTCCGAGGCTCAAAGCTGCAATAGAAATACGTCCTCCGTCTAATATTTTTAAGGCTTGGATGTAGCCATCGCCTACTTTCCCTATGATTTGATTTTTGTGAACACGACAATTATCGAAGATCATTTCTGCGGTTTCGGAAGCACGCATACCTAATTTATTTTCTTTTTTTCCAGCCGAAAAACCTGATGTTCCTCGCTCTACGATGAAAGAAGTCATGCCGTGATTATCGCCAAGCTCGCCTGTACGGGTCATTACGACAGCTACATTTCCAGATTTTCCGTGCGTAATCCAATTTTTGCAACCATTGATAATGTAATGCTCATCGCCATCAGGAACAGCCGTTACTTGCATGCGACCTGCATCGCTGCCAGTATTAGGCTCAGTAAGCCCCCAAGCGCCAATCCATTCGCCAGTGGCTAACAGCGGCAAGTATTTTTTCTTTTGCGCCTCATTTCCAAACTGTAAAATATGACCTGTACAAAGTGAATTGTGTGCTGCAACGGAAAGCCCAATCGAGCCACAAACTTTTGCAATTTCTTCTATAATGGTAATGTACTCTTGATAGCCCAAACCTGCTCCGCCGTATTCCTCAGGAACAAGTACACCCAAAAAACCTTGCTCTCCTAATTTGTGCATTAAATCCACAGGAAAATGCTGCGCTTCGTCCCATTCCATTACAAAAGGACGAATATTTTGCTCTGCAAAATCTTTTGCGCTGCTTTGTATCAGCGACATGTTGTCGAGTATTTCTGACATTTTATTTTATTTATTTGGTTAGAAAAAATGTTGTGGTTGATTTTATAAAACTAAAAAACAGGCTATTTTGTTGCGAGAAAAACCTAATTTTTCATTGTGCATTATTAATTTTCCATTATTTTAATGTTTCGCTTTTCCAAAATTTTTCTCGCCAGCTTCTATTGCGATTTCTAAGGTATTTTCTTTCGGAGGAATAGGACAATTATAACCTTCCAAATACGCACAATAAGGGTTATAACATTTATTAAAATCTATAATCATCTTATTATCAACAATATCTGACATTTTTGCGTCTATATAACGTCCTGCGCCATAAGTCGTTTCGCCCGTAGTGAGGTCTTTGAAAGGAATAAAAAGATAATCTTTGTACAAAGGATGATTGGCTAAACTCGCTATCTGATAAATGTTTATTTTGATATTCTTTTGCTCAAAAATAAAAGAAAGCTCGCCATATTTGATGTATTGTTTCATTTTTCCAGCAGTCGTTGCCAAATCAAAAGGTTTTTCTCCTTCTACTTTTGTAAATGTTGCTTCAAAACTGTATTTTTCATCAATTTCAAAAAACTGAATAAAAGCAATATCCTCTTTTTTGACAGGAGATTTTTCGTCTTTTAAAAAATCATTTAGGTATTTTTCACGATGTGCTTCTATTGATTTGTAATACCTTGAGGTAAGATGCCTTTCGATTTGTGCAAAAGTAAAAAATGTCTTTAAAGAGAATAAAAACAAAAATACTATTTTATACATTTTTTTGATTATTTTTTAATAAAAAAATATGGTTCATCCATGATTTTGGCGGAATAGATTTATTGCACTCTATAAACCCGTGAGGTATTGAAGACCTCACGGGTTTTATCGTGGAAGTTTCGCCAAAATTATGGATGAACCAAAAATATTAATTTAAGGCTATAACTCCTTGAATTTCAGGCAGTTTTCCTTTTATCGTATGTTCAATACCAGCACGCATGGTCATGGCGGTCATAGAACAACCTTCGCAATTACCAAGCCATTTTACGTGAACAATCATGTCCTCTGTAACATCAACTACGGCAATATTTCCGCCATCTACCGCCAAGTGCGGACGAATATCATTGAGTGCGAAATCAATTTTTTCAATCAAGATTTTTTTTTCATTATCTAACATCATAAAGCAAAGGTAGAAAAAAATTAGACAAAACGAAAAGAATTGCTTTTTTTCATAAAAAAAGCGTATCTTTGTATTACGTAGGCGTATAGAAATAATCGACAATTTTTTTTGTCGTTGTAAAAATAATATGAGTAAGTGACCAAAGGGAAATTACGATGTTATTTTTACAACGACTTCCCTTAAAAAAATTTCGTTTATTTTAGCCTAAATATACAGGTAAACAAAAGAAAATATTTCGTCTTCGTCTTTTCAATAAAAAATAAAGACTTCCAAAATTTTATTTCGCTATGGCAATCGACATCGTTGAATACTTAAACCACCTTCTTCATAGAAATAATGTGGCTATCCTACCTGGTTTGGGTGCATTTATTGCAGCTCCTACACCTGCCGTGATAGACCACGCTCGAGGTATTTTACATCCACCTTCAAAGGTTATTTCTTTTAATGAAAACCTCAAAATGAACGACGGTTTTTTGATAAACCACATCAGAAATCAGCACGGTATCACGGCAAGTGACGCTCGTGCCGCAGTCGAGAATTTTGTACGCTCGGTAGAAGGCGTTCTGTCGTCAGGCGAAACCATTTTATTAGATAAAATCGGAAAATTACACGTCAATGCACAAGGAAAATTAGTTTTTGAACCTGATGGAAAAACTAATTTCAATCCTGCTACTTTTGGGCTTCCTGAGGTTAAGTACCACCCTATCGATAGACGAGTTGTGGAAAAAACAACTACTGAACCAAAAGCGATTAGTGACAATACTTCTGCTCAACAAGCGGTAGAAACGCAGCCCTCACCGAAGGAAAATATAGTGGAAAGCAAAGAAATGGTAAGCCAGCCTCTTACAAGTTGGATACCAAGTCGCAAAACATCGCTGCTCGCAGCAGGACTTCTGGGCGCAACGTTTTTGACTGCTATATATATGTATAGTTCAAAACCCAATTTGGAAACTGAAAGTCCTGTAATACAAGTTTCTGAAAATCGCCTCAACGTAAAACCAAGCAAAGAAACCGAAAATACGCCAACAGTTGAGAGAGAAACGGAAGTTATTACTCCCAAAAATGATAATAGCGCTACACCGACTGAAAAAATAAAAGAAAAACCAGCTCCTATTGAAAAAACGATAGTACCAGAAACTATAACAACACCTTCGCCAGAATTTAATAGCGAAAAATTAAGTGCGGTAGTGTTTTTAGGCTCATTCTCAAGCGAGCGAAATGCAAAACGTATCGTAAGACGATTGAAAAGAAAAGGTTATGAAGTATATCGTGAAAAACACAATGGGCTAAGACGAGTAGGAACTCCAATTGATTTTGCCTCTGAAAAGGAAAAGAACAAAAAGATAAATTCATTAAGACGTATTTTTGGAAGACAGTGTTGGACAAAATAAAAAAAATTGTAACTTTTTTAAAAAATAATACTACCTTTGTGGCGGTGCCAAACCTAATTTACAGAAGTCCTCTGTAAATGAAAGGAGCTGTAGAAATACAGTTCCTTTTTTTGTGACTAAAAACTGTTTTATAATTCATAAAACAAAAGTAGAAGTTTTGTAATTTATAGAATTTGATGTAATTTTTTTCATTAAGATTAGTGAAAATTACTGTAATTAGGGTAAAACAAAATACAATAGCTTTTAAAAATAAACATCAAAAAATTATAATTTGTGACTTATTAAATGAAAAAATAAAAATTTATTTAATCATATAAATTATTTATTTAAGTATAAATATTTGATTATCAATGTTTTATTTATTTGTTAAAAAAATATTTAAAAATTTAACTAAATATTTTTAGTAACTTTTGTAACAACGTAACGTATATTGTAGTATATTTGTACTGGAAATGTTCCAAAGCCAATTTTGTCAAGTCCCAACAGACTTAATTGTATTTAAACAATTTTTACCAAAACCGAAATTTACGTTATTCCCATGACACCGGCAATCTACACTAAGAGTGTGTATATTTACGCACCTTCTTTTATTCCTACGTCGCAAGACCAGAATATGCCTCAACAGCAATATTCTACCCAATATTTTTCATCTAAACTTCGATGCTATATCTGCACATCGTGACTAAAACCACGTATGGGCTCTTCTGCGTTTATACTCTTCCTAAATTTTTTTCAAAAAAAACTTGTACAACAGCAAGATAGTCAACAAGGGTTGATTTTTTAGGAATTTTTCAAACAAAAATTTTTTAGCAAAATTTACTTGTTCTGATGTAATGTCATGCAACAAGTGGGCGAAGCTATGTTTTTTAGTAAATTTTTTCCCTTTCATTTTGTACACTTACACAACAACAGCAAAATGAAACGTAAAATATCAAAATAAATTTTTGATATTTCACAAGGGACGAGCATTTAAAATAAATTTTTTTTTATTTAACCAAACTTGCATTTTCTCATGAACCGAACATCGACCTCCCCTTCAAAAGGAATATCGTCTTTGATGATGAATCTTGTATTCTCCGCAGCGATATTATTGTTCTTTTTCTTTATTGCCGTAAAGGCAAACGCACAACCGTGCCAGTCTTTTGCTTGCAAAAGCTCTATTAATGTTTCTCTTGCTGCGAACGGCACTGCCGTAATCACTCCTGCTATGATAATGGCGACGACGGTCGGCTGTCCTGGTTTAGGAACGGTAACCTTGATGGATGGAAGCGGTCAGCCTATTGGCAACACCGCAACTTGTGCTTACGTTGGACAAACGCTCCAAGCAAAATTAGTACACCAATATGGCAACTCTTGTTGGAGTAATGTCAAAATTGAGGACAAACTTGGGCCTCAAATTGATTGTAAAAACACAACCATCAGTTGTATTGATGCAGCAGCTTCTTCGCCAGCGAACCAGCCTACGGTGAAAGACAACTGTACCGCAGTGAACAATCTAACTTTCACAGAAACTGTTAATAATTTCAATTGTGGCACTACGACCATAGTTGGTTTTAATGGTCCTTACGAAATGTGGAAATGGACAACTTGTATTCCTAATGGCGGAAATGGTACTGTAAATCAGGCACTTATGCCAAATCAAGTTACTGTAATTGGAGCTTCTGGCTATCCAATTAAAACAACTCCTCGTTATTTGACACAATACAAAGCAATGGCTACGGGCTACGGCTATGTAAAATTCGACTGGATGACTTCGGGCGATGGCAACTTAAATGTTGATGCTTTTTATTTTACCGTAAATGATACTTGTGTTCAATTGACCAAAACAGGTGTAAATATGGGTTCTTTTACTTCTTGGTATGTAAAACCTGGTGACATCATAAAATTCGAGCAAGCGTCTGATGGCGATGCTTGGGTAAACCAAACTAAAGTTAATAATTTCCAATTTATTGGAGATATTCAATCGCAAATTACACGTACTTGGACAGCGACTGACGCTTACGGAAATACAGGTTCTTGCGTACAAGTCGTTAGTGTAAAGCGTATTGCAGGTGGCACATTTATTTTTCCAAAAAGTTATAATGATTTAGAAAAACCTTCGCTCGAATGTGGTCAAGCCACCGACCCTACCGTGACAGGCTATCCTATTTGGGATGAAGACGGCAATTTGAATACTTTGAATGATCAAATCATTGTAAAAAAATCTACACAAGGCTGTATCAAAATGGCTTATGTAGATCAGGTAATCGCTTCTTGTCCTGGCTCGAGTACGATTATTCGAGAATGGACAATTGTAGAGTATTGCTCTTCGAATGTATATAAAAAGACACAAATTATCAAAGTTAATGATAAAAAAAGTCCTACTATTACGTGTCCTGCGAATATCACGGTAAGTGCAGATTTACCAATGTGTAAGGGAAATGTTACTTTACCGCAAGCAACTGCAACCGACGATTGTTCGGGCGTGGAAAGTATCACTCCTACTTGGAAATTTGGTACGGGCTATGGTCCACACGTTGCTTCGGTAGGTGCATGGACAGTAACTTATACGGCAAAAGATAAATGTGGAAATATCAGCACTTGTACTATGACGGTAACTGTTATTGACAATGTTCCGCCTACACCTGTTTCAAAAAATAACTTAGTTGTTTCTTTGACAGTCGGTGGTATGGCAATTATTCCTGCTATTACGTTCAACGATGGCTCTTTGGATAACTGCTGTTTGGATAAATTTGAAGTAAAACGCATGGACGATAATTTGCCTTTTGGTCCGACTGTAAAATTCGATTGTGATGACACTGGAAAAGGCGTACAAGTAATTTTTAAAGTTTGGGATTGTAATGGAAATTCCAATACTGTAATGGTTATCGTAAATGTTCAAGACAAACTTACGCCAACTTTTACCAGTTGCCCAAGTAATGTAACGGTGGATTGTGGTACAAATCTGACGAATTTATCGTCTTACGGAACGCCAGTCGCTGTTGATGATTGTACTTTTACAACGATGTATGTAGAAACACCAGCTATAAATGGTCAGTGTGGAACAGGAACAATTACTCGTACTTGGACGGCTACTGATAA
>JANMGN010000530.1:0-3831 GCA_031374645.1 Chitinophagales bacterium
AAATGACAAATGTAGCCGTTTTGCAACCTAATTTTTCAAATGCTCAATTAGAATTATTAGGTTTATTCAAGGAAAATTTATCAGAAGACAAATTGAGAGATCTTCGTAAAGTATTGGCAAATTTTATGCTTGACCAAGTGTTAGAAGAAGCAAAAAAAGTTAGTGAAGAACGCCATTATGACAACGAATTGCTAAAAAAATTAGTGCGTGGCGATGCCTAATTAAAAATTGTTTTGGATACCAATATTGTACTGAGTGCAATATTTACAACGTCTCCTTATCAACCTATTTTGCGCTCTATTGCTAACGATGTGTTCGATATGTATGTGACTACGCCTATTCTTTTGGAATATGAAGAGAAAATAAATGACATTTTTGGAGGAAATACAGTAAGATTGTTTTTGGATTTTTGCCACAAAACTCCAAATATTAAACCAACTGAGGTATATTTCAATTGGAGAATTATCTATGCTGATCCTGATGATGATAAATTTATTGATTGCGCCGTAGCAGCAAATGCGGACTACTTGGTTACAAACGACAAACATTTCAAAATCCTATCAAAAATTGTTTTTCCTACATTAAAAATACTTCATATTGATGAATTTATGGTACTTTTAGTGCATAAATAATTTATTTTTCTTTGGCAAACCTAAATTTTATATTTTTACTTGCGAATCTAAACTACTAAACATTTTTTCAGCGTTGCGAAAATGGGCTTCTTTTTTCTCTATCGGCATTTTATCAAACATCGAAACGAGCATACCGAGCCTTGGATTTTTTAAGAAAAAAGCACGTTGCTTATCCATAAAAGACCAAAACATTCCGTCCCAAATTGGTTGCCAGTCGCCTTTCGGGAAGTCGCTCATTTTCATCAAATAATTACTTCCGCTAATATAAGGTTTGGTTGCCATCAAGCCGCCGTCGGCAAATTGGCTCATGCCATATACGTTAGTGACCATGACCCAATCGTAGGAATCTATGAATAGTTCCATGAACCAACGATACACTTCATCGGGGTCAAATTCGCAGAGCAACATGAAGTTTCCAAGTACCATCAGTCGTTCGATGTGGTGGCAATAACCTGTTTCTAAAATCTTTTTTATCGTGCTATCAATAGGTGCTATGCCTGTCGTGCCTGTCCAAAATGATTCTGGTATTTTTCGGTCAAATTTCCAGTGATTGGTCGTTCGCTCTTTTGTGCCTTCGAGTTCGTAAATAGCACGAATAAATTCTCTCCAACCTAATATTTGGCGGATAAAACCTTCTAAAGAATTGATTGGTGTTTGATTTTTTTCTGCAAAAAGCAACGCTTCTTCTAAGATAAAAGCAGGCGTTAGCAAACCGACGTTCATCATCGGGGTCAATATGCTGTGGTGTAGCGTAATTTCTTTTGTAACAATTGCATCTTCGTACTCGCCAAATTCTTCAAAACGGGTTTTAAAAAAATCTTGTAACCATTTTTTGCTTTCTTCAAAAGTAGTCGGATAAACAAATGTTTTGCTTAAAATACCATAATTTTTTGGAAAAAAAGTTTCGACATATTGCTCCGCTTCGTTCCAATATTCATTTTTAGTCGGAAAAATAACCTTTGGAGCGATTTTATTTTTAGGATATTTTAAACGATTTTCGGTGTCGAAAGTCCATTTTCCACCTACGGGATTATTTTTCTCGTCCACCAAAATATTACGTTGTTTTCTTTGAGCAACATAAAAATCTGTTTGAAAATAACGTTTTTTAGTAGAAAAATACGTTTTTACTTCTGCTGAAGTATTTAAAAACATGGGTGTATCGAAGACGAACGTTTCGATATTAGTAGTTATTGCACCTTTGGAAATACGTTTTGAAAGCCAATTGTCTATGGGGTCGCAAAAATAAATCTCATTAACGCCTTTTTTGGCAAGATAGGGTAGAAGATGGCGAGCATCAGAGGCTTCGTTTTGGCTGTCTATATACTCCAAAACCTCAAAGCCTTCGCTACGCAAATAGGCTTCGTAGCAGCGCATTGTCGCACGATGAAAGCATATTTTTTGCTTATGAAAAGTATATTGTTTGAAAAATAAAAATTCCTCGACCAAAACAACAGGACGTTCTTTGGATAAAGCGATACTTTTTTCAAACAATTGATGTGGAAAAATTAGTGTTATGGATGGCATAGCTATTTTATTTTTTATAAATTTTTGCTTCGCTTCTAAAAACATTGGTGTAGTCTATAAGGTTTTGGTTTTGTTGTAAAAAATAAAAATCCCTACAACAAATTGCTTCGTTGTAGGGATTTTTTATTTTTCGTAGGAGTTTATTTTGTTCCGAAAAACTCAATAATTTTATCTGCTAATTCCATTCCGATATTTACTTGCGCTTCTTGTGTTTCTGCGCCCGTGTGAGGCGTTAGCGAAATCATAGGATGCGCCAAAATTTCAGCACGAGGCGTAGGTTCGTTATCGAAAACGTCAAGACCAGCTCCCGCTAATTTGCCGCTTTCGAGTGCTGCCAACATCGCCACTTCATCCACTGTGCCGCCACGAGAAGTATTGATAAGGTATGAGCCTTTTTTCATTTTCTCGAACTCCGCTGCACCAATAATTGGTTTATCGCCAACTGAAGGAATATGAAGAGTAACGAAATCTGCTTTTTTCAAGGCTTCGTCCATAGGTTTTGTTTCCAAGCGCACTGCCAAACGCATATCATTGCTGCCGTAAGGCTTGATACCAATTTCCGCTTCTTTTATGTATGGATCAACAGGGATGACGTTCATGCCCATTCCGATAGCTATTTTAGCAACTTCTTGTCCAATACGTCCGAAACCTATAATCGCAACCGTACGTCCCATTAGTTGAAAACCCTTTGAGTAAGAACTTTTCAAGGTTTTGAAATCTGCGGCACCACGCTCAGGCATCGCTCTATTTGAGCTATGAAGCAAGCGAGCCAAGGTAAACATGTGTCCGAAAGCCAACTCTGCTACGGCACGTGACGATGCTGCTGGCGTATTGATAACTTTTATTCCTTTACTTACCGCATATTCTACGTCAATATTATCTAAACCAACGCCGCCACGGGCGATAAGTTTGAGATTTGGACAAGCATCTATTAAGTTTTTACGAACTTTTGTAGCACTACGGACGATTATTGCATCGTACTGAGGCAACTGATTGATGAGGTCTTCTTGTGCCACTTTATCGGTCACTACTTCGTATTCGGCTTCTTCTAACAAGAGTTTTCCGTCAGGGTGAATACCATCATTTACGAGAATCTTAATCATAATTATCTTTTTTTAATATTTTTGTAAATAGAACGCTGCAAAGTTAGGAAGGTTTTAAATATTATGCTACTATTTTTTTTATTTCTACAAATAAATTACATAAACCAATGGAAATTTAGAAGCTATGCCACGATTTTATATCCCCTTTAGTCCGTTTTTGATTTTCTTCGCCACCATAAATAACCGTTTTAGATGCTATTTTTTAGGTGTAAGACTTTCAAAATAATCTAAACCTTTAAATTGGTCGGTCATGGCAGTTTGAGAAGATTTTATTTCAAAAATATCAAATTGTGTAACATTTGGAAGGAGCAAATCAATTTCTTTGCCGTTTGTATCTCGCCAAAAATAGAGTTTTTGATGCAAATAATTGTGATGATTTTTCTTTTGAAACTCCGAAAGGATTAAATTTTCAAATAGACTTCCTTTTAAGTAACGTGTAAATAATAACTTGTATTTTCTGCTTGCCTATTGAAAGCTATACTTCACTAAATTCTCAGCCCAATGCGCTGCATTGAACTTCAAATTTAGCTCGTCTATCTTCTAATATACTAACCATAAATCCACAACTTATT
>JANMGN010000536.1:0-2498 GCA_031374645.1 Chitinophagales bacterium
CTTCAATTTGGTAAAGCCAAAGTTACTATTTTTTACAGTTGCCCAGGCAAGACCTTGCGCAAACCTTTGATTATGGTCGATGGTTTTAATACAGACGTAGGTATTGACGAAACAGGCGTATATACTTTCAAAAATCAAACGACAGCATTATCATCATTAAAATTTTTCAATAATTACTTTAATACTCCCTACTCTGCATCAAATCCTAGCAATCCACGTTATTTAGATCAAGAATTTCGTAAGGCAGGCTATGATTTGGTGTTTGTGGATTGGATAAGCAGAGAAGGTAGGGATTATTTGCAGCGTTCGGCATTTTGCTTAGAGGAAATCCTTACGCTTGTCAATCAGCGCAAAGCATCAGTGGGAAATACGGAGAAAAATGTAATTCTTGGCTACAGTATGGGAGGACCAATCAGTAAATATGCCCTATTGGATATGGAAAAAAACAACCCAAGTCCCGCAAGTGGCGGTCATGATGTAGGAAAATTCATGGGTTATGATGGTGCGCTACAAGGCGCAAACATACCTATTGCAGCACAATACCTCTTTACAGATTTAGGAGAAACAACGATAGCACCTTTGATTACAACCCAACTATTTGGTAATGTTGTAAAAATTAGAGATATAATAGAAGAAATAGACCATACTATAATCATGTTCCAAAGCCCTGCGGCTAAACAGATGTTGTTGTATCAGTACAATGAGGACGAAAATTTAGTATTTTCTCCACCAGACAATATTGCTTTTTACAACGAGCTAAATACTATGGGGAAATTACAACAGTGTGGATACTATAATATTACAAATGGGAGTGTTACTTCACAAGCGAATTTTCCAGCGGGAAGTAACTTATTTACAATTGACGGAAATGGTATCAATTTGCTTTTTGCTAATTTGCAAGTAGAAATAAAAGTCGATGCTTTACCTGTGCAATCTAACAACTCCGTAACGGTATATGATAGAGAAATACGAGCACATATTAATTTTGTGAAATTATTAAATCCACCTGGCAGCAACACCTTTAAATTAAAAGCAAAAAATGTAAGAGCTTTAGACGGCTGTCCTGGCGGAACTACCTCTGTTTTTGATCCTTCGCTTGCAATAAGTACTACATTTACAAGTTTTTTAGGAAACAATATAGGTATTACCACAACAGTAGGTAGTTATCCTGATGGAGATATGGAACCTTTTCATCCTTGTTTTATCCCTACTTTTAGTGGTTTGGATATTCGCTCACCTGAAAATAGTAATGTATTTCTAAATTGTAGAAGACCATCCTTTGTGGATTCTCTATCGGTAGGTGGCTCTATTGGCAATATTGGAAGTTTGGGTGACTCTTTATTAGATAAATCATCAAGAGCAAGAAATTCTTATGACTCACTGCCCGGTCTTAGAGATGAAAAGCGACTTATTAACCAAGCACACGTAGCACTATCGTATAGAGGAGTATCTTTTTTAGCTTACCACTTGTTGCCTCGAAATGATTTAGATTGGTCAAGCCCAACAAAGCCTATTCTGTTGAATACTAAAACATATAATTTTGGAAAGAGTGATTTAGATTCTATAAATTATACGAATTTCTTTGAAAAAGAGATGTTTAATATTATAGATTTTGATGTGATAGTTAGCGGAGCAGGAAAAATTAGCGTTAATAAAAAAGGGAAAATAGCTTTTACTGATAAAATAAGTAATCCTAACACTTTAATCAAGCAATACAGACCATATCAAGTTTTCATTCAAAGGACAAATATATGTAGAGAATCTGCTAAAGTAACAGTTAAAAACGGAGGTTTATTTGAAATTGGAGAATATCCGACTGTGACAAAACCAGGGCATCTTATTGTAAAAAAACAAGGTATTTTAGAGGTAGAAGCTAATGGGATAATTAATATAACTGAAAAATCTGAACTAATAGCTCAAGCGCAAGGTACTATCCTCATTAATGGTGGATTATTATCCTCAGCAAAAGAAAGCAGTATTAT
This sequence comes from Chitinophagales bacterium, assembly GCA_031374645.1. GTDB lineage: Bacteria > Bacteroidota > Bacteroidia > Chitinophagales > Saprospiraceae > CANHEE01. Next base: position 1,983 of record JANMGN010000536.1, read on the forward strand.
AATTGAAAACGGTGGTATAGCAGAACTTAATTCAGGAGCAGTCGAATTACATAACAAATCTCGTATCATTATCTATTCAGGCGGCACCCTACACCTCAAAGGCGGCATCGTACGGGTTATGGAAAATTCCGAAATTATCGTAGAAGCAGGCGGAAAGCTCATCATTGAGCCAGAAGTAACTGTATCACTTAACAATAGCAGCGCATCAGGTAGTTCAGAATCTCAGATTGTTATAAAAGACAAAGGAGAATTAATTCTAACAGGACTAAATGGAGCAGGGCATAATTTTTCTTTCATCGGTAACGGTTACTTTTCTTTTGATAGAGGTAATATTTTCAACCTACAAGCAAGTGCTTTTAACCTCAAAGGAGCAGGAAAAATACTCGTTTTATCCGCTTAAATGGTGGCGCAGATTTGAAGCTAAACGATAGAAATCTAAAATTAGAAAATGGAAAAATAGAGTATGTTACAGGCAGTAGAATTTTGGGAGAAAATGTTAGCAGCGTTCAACTTATC
>JANMGN010000542.1:0-1933 GCA_031374645.1 Chitinophagales bacterium
CTTTGGGGCGGACGTTCGCCTTTTGGGATAGATTGTTCTGGTTTGACGCAAATTTGTTACAAAATGATGGGAATTGCGCTTCCTCGTGATGCGCATCAACAAGCAGAAGTGGGCGAAACGATTGATTTTATTGAACAAACACAAGCAGGCGATTTGGCGTTTTTTGTAAAACAAACAAATAACATTTCGCACGTAGGTATTTTGATGAATGATGGACAAATAATCCACGCAAGCGGACGAGTACGGATTGATAAAATTGACCATTTGGGTATTTACAATGAAGAAACGCAATCTTATTCGCACAAGTTACGCATCGTAAAAAGGATTTTACCAACAGACCACGAACGTTTACAAAACACTAATAATCAGATAGTTACAACTAAAATTGGTGTCGTAGAAGATAATTCTTTACAGCTTTTTTGATATAATGAATAATTTTTTTAATGAATAATTTATAATTAAAAATTAATAATTAATAATGTAAGGAGGTAATCTTAAATCATTGATAACCAATTGTTTAGATGCAATTCATTTTTAATTTTATTGTAAGAGCTTAGTTGGCTGGTAAAACGGACTTTAGTCCGTTGCAATAAACGATTAGAATATCGTAAAACACAATCATTTGTAAATTGTCACGGACTGAAGTCCGTGCTACCTAAGTTAATACATTTTATTTATAATCAACTACATACTTAATACTAATGTATAGTTGGTTTTTAATTATAAATTTTTCATTATTAATTACTTTACCTAAATTTTTTGACTTCCTTTATATGTCTATTATCAACGAAAAATCAGAGCAATTTCTCGAAAAATACTTAAATAATGCTTCGCCAACGGGTTTTGAAGCGGCTGGTCAAAAACTTTGGCTTTCTTATCTCGAGCCTTACATAGATGCTTGGGAAATCGATAACTATGGTACAGCTTATGGGATTATCAATCCTGGGCAAGATTTCAAGGTCGTTATAGAAGGTCACGCTGACGAAATTTCCTGGTTTGTGAATTACATCACAGACGATGGTTTTCTATATGTTATCCGCAATGGAGGTTCTGACCATGTGATTGCGCCTTCAAAACGGGTAAATATACATACTAAAAAAGGTATTGTAAAAGGTGTTTTTGGTTGGCCCGCTATTCATACTCGTACGGGTAAAAATGCGGATTTAAGCCCAACTTTGGAGAATATTTGTATAGATATAGGAGCAAAAAACAAGCAAGAAGTCACTGAAATGGGCGTAGTCGTAGGTTGTGTTCTCACGTACGAAGACGAATTTATGACCCTGAATAATCGTTATTATGTAGGTCGTGCTTTGGATAATCGTGTTGGCGGTTTTTGTATTGCCGAAGTAGCTCGTTTGCTCAAAGAAAATAATATCAAGTTGCCTTATACTTTATATGTAGTAAATGCGGTACAAGAAGAAGTCGGTTTGCGTGGTGCAGAAATGATTGTGCAGACTATTCGCCCAAATGTGGCGATTATAACAGATGTTACGCATGATACGCACTCGCCATTGTACAATAAAAAATTGCAAGGCGATGTTTTAGCAGGAAATGGGCCGACGATAACACGTGCGCCTTCTGTTCAAAATAATTTTTACGATTTAATTATAAATACCGCCGAAGAAAAAGAAATTCCTTTTCAGCGTGAAGCTTCTTCTCGTAGTACAGGTACTGATACCGATGCTTTTGCTTACTCGAATGGTGGCGTGGTTTCTGCGCTAATTTCTTTGCCACTAAAATATATGCACACCACGGTCGAAATGGCGCACAAAGACGATTGTAATAATTTGATAAAACTTATTTATGAAGTTTTATTAAAAATAGAAAATAATCATAATTTTAAATATTTCGATAAATTTTAGTAAAAAAAGCCAATTTTAATAAAAATTGGCTTTTTTTTATGTCTTATTCCATTTTTTATACCTCACGGATC
>JANMGN010000564.1:0-3910 GCA_031374645.1 Chitinophagales bacterium
ATGTTTCAATCTGGAATGTTAGTACCTGTACATGAGATTTCGGATATGGGTGTTTTTGACAACATTTTTGCAGATATTGGCGATCAACAGAGTTTGGAAGACGAATTGAGTACGTATAGTTCTCGTTTGCACAATGCAAGAAATTTTTTGGAGCACGCTACCGAAAATTCACTCGTTTTGATAGATGAGTTTGGGGCAGGAACAGATCCTTTGATAGGCGGTGCAATTGCGGAGGCGATTTTGAAAAGTTTGAATGAAAAAAATGTTTTTGGAGTGCTGAATACACACTTTTCTAACTTGAAAATCTTTGCTTTCAACACCAAAGGTTTGCTAAACGGTTGTATGCTTTTTGACAAAGATAATCTTTCGCCAACGTATGAGTTGCGTATCGGGCGACCAGGTTCGTCTTATGCTTTTGAAATCGCTGAAAAAGTAGGCTTGCCTAAAAAAGTTTTAACTTATGCCAAGCACAGAACGGGTAAAAATGAAAAAGCGGTAGATGAATTATTGATAGATTTGCAGCGTGAAAAACAGGAAGTAGAAGAACATTTGGCAGAGATTCTGAAAAAACAAAAAAATCTTGACCACCTTATAAAAAGCTACGAAGATATGAGCAAAGACTACGAATACCGTAGAAAAAAGCTCAAATTAGACATCAAAGAATCGGAATTGCAGCAAACAAGTCGTGAAAATCACGAACTCGAAAAGCTGATTAGAGAAATACGTGAAAAGCAAAATTTAGAAAAAGCAAAAGAATTGGCAGCGCAGCGACGTGCAGAACGGGAGCGTTTGGTAGAGGTCGTAGATGAAATAAATACTGAAATAAACTTTCAATCTATTACGAGAAAAGACGTTGAAAAAGGGCCGATAAAAGTAGGCGATTTGGTAAAAGCCATCAAAGGCGGAGCGCAAGGAAAAGTAGAACAGCTGCATAAAAATAAGGCAACTGTGATTATGGGAGATTTACGTATTGAGTTCAAAATCAGTGATTTACAACACGCCAACGAAGAACTCAATATCATTAAGACACCTCGTGTTCGCTTTGATTTTGTGTCGCAATCTGCACTTTTTGAATCGAATATCGACCTCCGAGGAATGAAAATGTTTGATGCAATGGTAACGCTCGAAAACTTCATCGACCGAGCTTTGATGACTTCCGTACAGACGATTACGATATTGCACGGAAAAGGCGATGGCATTTTGAAACGTGCCGTAAAAGATAAAATGAAAGAGTTCAAATCATTGAAAAATATCCGTCACCCAAAAGCAGACGCTGGCGGCGACGGCATTACGTTGGTGGATATTGGGTAAAAAAAACGCTCAAAATGAACATACCATTTCAAACCATAGATTGGTCATCTGTTCCCAAAACAGAACACAAAGGCGAAACAGGAATTGCTTATTGGCAAACGCTGCAATTTGGCGGCTTACGTGTCCGAATTGTGGAATACAGTGCAGGATACTTAGCCGATCATTGGTGTCAAAAAGGACATTTAATATACTGTTTGGAAGGCGATTTTGTGAGTGAATTAGACAATGGCGAGTTATTTCATTTGTCACAAGGAATGTCTTATATCGTAACCGATGATTTGAGTTCGCATCGCTCTATTGCTCAAAATGGGGTAAAACTCTTGACAGTTGATGGCGATTTTTTGAAGAAAGAGTAAATAAAAAAGGCTTTGTATTCTCATACAAAGCCTTTTTAACTTATTGATTGTCAATGATTTGTGTTTTGTTAGAATAGGGAACTACAAATAAGCCAATGTATAGAATAGCTTACTCCTTTACAAATTTCGAACTCGCCACTTTTTCATATATCATTACTTTAATGATATATGTTCCTTTTTCAAGGTTTTCGGTTGGCAAAACAACTGAGTTGTTTTCTGGATTTATAGACAATACATTTTGTCCTAATACATTAAAAATACTAAGTTTAGTGATTGTTTCAACAGTATTTATAGTTAGACTATTTTGCACAGGATTTGGAAACATTTTGATATTTGATGCTGTAAAATCAGCTGTTGCCAAAGGCGTTCCTTTGTAAAAATACAAATTATCAAAATAGACAGTGGTATTGGTTTGCGTTGGTGCGCCTTCTAATTTCAATTGAAACACGCTCGATAATTTCAGTCCTGGAAAATCCGACAAGGGAATATCAAAACTATTCCAACCTGGCTGTGTGATGTTCAGCAGTTTTGTAATGTCATTGCCGCCTTGATGTAAAATAGACAACTTAATTTGGTTTTGATTGGTTTGAAAAAAATCAATATGCAACTTTTGGAAACCGCTAATATTAATTGGATTTGCCAAAACAATACCTTGATAATTGAATTGCAATAGCTGTTTTGTCAAATCGCCTTGTACCATAATATCGCTTGCTTTTGTCGCTTCGCCCCAATTTTTCCCGATTAATGTTCCTGCCAAGTCAGTATATTTTCCTGAATAAATAGATACCACATCAGCTGCATTTCGAGCAGGAGGTTTTGGCGCAGCAATCATTGGCGCAGCAATAGGCGTAGGTGGCGCAATAGGATCTCCAAGTTTTTGAGCAGCAAATTTAATGTTATCAAAATAAACATCATAGTCAGCAGGTCTATTGGCATTTTTATCCAAATGGAAAACGATTTGGTTTGTTCCTGCATTATTATCTGCGTTTTCATTGCCGCCTAAGAGCGCAAAATCTACTACAAACTTCAACGTTACCCATTGATTGATAGCAGCTGGCGTAGCAGAAGCTAAAAAAACTGTTCCTTGTCCTGCATTATTAGTGCTGGTAAATTTGATAAAAACAGGCGAAAGAGTAGGCTTATATACATCTACTGTAACCGTAGTTGGAGATGTGCCATCAAATTTCCATTTACCTAAAGTACCATACAGCGACTCGCATCCAGACCATTCGCCTCCATCGTCAGCTGTCGTAAATTTCGCTACTGTTGCCGAAGGATTAATTCCGTTAGGAGCTGGATTGGCAACAAACGATACACCAGCAGTATTTGTTCCATTATCAAAGTAATTCCAAGCACCAAGGGTTGTATTGGGCTCAAAAGTAAAGTTGTAATTTGCTACCTGTGAAAATCCCAGTGGTGCAATAGCCATCAGCAATGCAAACAATGTAATTTTTTTCATAAATAATGTAATTTTTTTTATAAATTTTTAATTTTAATTATCTGTGTCAAAGTTACTATATTAATATCACTAAATAGCTAAGTATAATGAATAATTAAAAATGAATAATTAAAAATTTTAAAATCTTGTTAATCAGCACTTTATGTAAGTAAACTGTGTTACTTATTTTTTTCGTTTCACTAACTCAACTTTTTTATCAAAACCTCGTATCAAATACAAAATCGTATTTGTACAAAATGAAATCAAAATATACTTATATTTTAGGCATTATTGCCCTGACTTTTTTGCTTTACCTGCCGAGCCTTAGCAATGGTTTTACTAATTTCGATGATGATATTGGCATTACTACAAATACTGCCATACGTGATTTTTCGTTTTCTGGCTTAAAAAATACATTTAGCACTTTTACGTTAGGCATGTATATGCCTCTGACAATGCTTTGTTATAGCATATTGTATCAGCTTGCGGAGTACAATGCTTTTGCCTATCATTTTTTTCAATTGTTGTTGCATCTTATCAATATCTTATTGATTTTCAAGCTAATACGCAAGTTAAATTTTTCTAATGAAGTTGCTTTGATAAGCGCAAGTTTTTTTGCTTTGCATCCTTTTCAAGTAGAATCGGTAAGTTGGGTAGCAGCTTTGAGTACGCCTTTATATACTTGTTTTTATGTCTTATCTATTTTACAATACCTTGATTATCAGAAAGATAAATCAAAAAATGCTTTCGTGAAAAGTATTTTATTTATGATTTTGGCTTGTTTGTCAAAATCTACCGCTGTGAC
>JANMGN010000606.1:0-1731 GCA_031374645.1 Chitinophagales bacterium
TTTGCCTCTGTTTTCTTTTTATTAAAATTAATAATACTATTGTCAAAACAACTATCTATACCGTTTGTTCCGTCTGGATCAGCGTAACCTAATAGCCAGATATTATCTCTTTTTTTATCTATCATCTCTTGTTGTGCAGCAAGAGAATAGAAAATGAAAGAAAAAATTGTGAAAGTAAATAATTTTTTTATCATAATAAATATAAAAGACCAAGAGGTGTAAAGCTCTTGGTCTTATTTTTTTAATTTAACGAATAATGACTAGTTTGATAGGTGTATTATTATTAACACCATCTAAAAAACGGCAATAATATACGCCGTTGTTAAGATTGATAGTATTTATTGTGGTAATTCTGTCTTGTAAAAACTCTTTGGTTACTATTTTTCCCTCGGAATTGTAGATAACAAATGTAATACCTTTTTCACTACCTTTATTTATAGTGAGTATGTCTTGCGCAGGATTTGGATATATACGAAGGTTGTCAGATTGATTTTTCTGCACTTTTGAAAACACTTCAATACTTGTGCAGTCATTTGTTTCTCTTCCAAAACTGTATTTACTATCCCAAGTCTCCAATATAGCCCGTGCAGTCTGTACGCCTTCGCCACCTGCATTGTCGCACTGAAAAGCCACACTTTCTAACTGTGCTATTAGCGCGCTATTAGGAGTATGGTCAGAAGCTAAAACAATTTTAGCAGTATTGACCACTTTAAGGTTTTCTTCGTAGGTGTATTCGGTATTGATTTGAGCATTTCTTTCAGCTAATACCTTTAATAAAGATTGTTTTTCTGTACTTACAAGGCTACTTTCGGTAGCCAAATCATCAGCTATTGCCCCGAGTTGCGTGAATAACTCCTTTTTGAGTTCATTTTTTTCTTCTGCTGCTATATTTTGAGCATCAATATTATCTATTGTTGTCAAAATATCACTTTTTTGTGCTAAAAGTGCTTTTTGAGCATTGCTTTCATAATTCATAGCATAAGCCAATCCTTCTTTGATGTAAGTAAAAGTGGCGATGTTTGTATTTTGCTGTTGCTCATAAAAATTTAAGAACTCTGCGTTACTTTTTAAGGCAGGATTTTGACTAATCGCCTCAAAAAACTCTTTTTTTAGTTGCCAAGTATTCACTGCTCCAAATATTTTTATAGCATCATCTTTTAGTACATTAGCATAAATATCATCTATCACGTCTGGCGCAAGTGGATTTAAAGCACAGTATTGTTGGTCGCTGCATTGAAAGGTTTTACCCTTAGGGTCTTGTTGAAACCAAGCAGACGGTACAACCCTATTCTGAGCAGGAAAAGTAATACTGTTATTCTGCGGCGGTAATATTAAAAATCGATTTGTTTGATAATATTGTAAATTTGATGCACTATTATCATTTCTTGCAGCAGCATTATTGGTAATATTCCACCTTGTGCCTACATTTGTTTGCGCTCCGATAGTGCTACCAGAAAATCTTACCCAAATGCCTAAATTATGTCGATTTAATGTAGTTCCTTTTATGCGATTGCTAATAGCACTCGCCTTACGAGCCTCTATACCTGTGTATGTATAATCCACAGTATTGCAGCAATAGTCATTGTTTGCAGCCTCTTGCATAAATATACCTACTGTTTCGGGCGTAGCGAGCGGGTCTTTGTCTGTACTTAATACTGGTTTTTGACCACTTATAACATTTTCTATTATCTTACAATTCGTAGAATTAATGATATTGATACCATCTGTGAA
>JANMGN010000661.1:0-2779 GCA_031374645.1 Chitinophagales bacterium
CGCAAAAAAAACGTTTTAGTAACTCACTTGCAAGCGATTACTACGTCAAAAAAAGATACTTTACAATATAATACGGCGGATAAAACGGCTCTTTTTCTCGCACCTACACGTATTACGCAAGAAAAAGCAAATATTTATTGCGAGCGAGGTTACTATGATTTTGGAAAAAAAAGTGCTGAATTTTTACAAAATCCACAGTACGAAAAAGATAAAACCAAGGCGATTGCAGATACTATACGTTATGATGGCAATACAAAAGAAGTGAAAATGATTGGCAAAGCACGCTTTGAAGACAGCACAAAAGTAGCTACTGCCGACCTCATTCGCTACAATGAAAGCGAAGATGTTTCTTACCTCGAAGGCAACGCTGTTTATACAGATGGCAAACAAAACATTGTAGGAGAGGCTATTACATATAATAATAAAAACGCTTCGTTCTCTACAAAAGGTCGCTCAACGATTGCGGATAGTACTCAAATTTTAGTAGCTGATGATGTGAAATTTGATAAAGAAAAAGGCGTTGGTGTAGCAAAAGGAAATGTGGTTTGGCGAGATACTATCAATAAACTAACGATAAAATGTGACCAAATGGATTATGACAAAAAACGAGATTATATCAAAACTCGTGGCGGTCGTCCGCTTTTTATCACGCTCGTGGACAAAGATTCGATGTATATGAGTGCCGATACCTTGATTTCGATGAAAGATACTTTGCAAAAAGATTCGCCTCGTATGTTGCGTGCCTATCACGATGTTCGTATTTTCAAAAAAGATATGCAAGCGATATGCGATTCGCTTTCTTATAGCGATATAGATTCGACTTTTCGCTTGTATCGCTCCCCTATAATGTGGTCAGATTCATCACAATTTTCGGGCGATACTATTCATATTTTGTTGGCAAATAAAAAAATAGATAGGCTTTTTTTAATAAATAAAAGTTTCATTATAAATGAGTTAGAAGAAAATTATTACAATCAAATCAAAGGAAAATTGGTAACTTCTTTTTTTAAAGATGGCAAAGTAAATCGCATGAAAACCTTTGGTAATGCAGAATCTATTTATTTCGCCACCGACGATAAAGAGGAATATATTGGCGTGAACAAAGTGGCTTGTAGTGAAATGATGATTTATTGGGGCGGCGAAAAAAACAAGGTAGAAAACATAAAATTTTTCTCGCAACCTGTCGGAAAAATGACCCCGATGAAAGATGCACAGCCCGCTTCTTTAAAAATGGCTGATTTTAATTGGTCGCCCGAAAAACAACCTAAAAGTGTAGAAGACCTTTTGAAACCAAAACCCAAAATAATCGTTTTGCCTCCTACACCTGTACTGAAAAAAGACGAAAAAACTCGTGGTAGAAGAAATTAAAAAATAAAAAATGAAAAAAACACTCGTCATAGGCGCATCTACAAATGAAACTCGGTATAGCAATATTGCTACACATCGTCTGCTTTCGTATGGTCACGAAGTAGCTTTATTGGGAACTAAAAAGGGCGAAATCGAAGGTTTGCTTATACACAATGACAGACCTAATTTTGAGGATATAGATACGGTAACACTATATGTAAATCCAAAAATACAAGAAGATTACTACGATTATATCTTAGATTTGAAGCCAAAACGCATTATTTTCAATCCTGGAACTGAAAATGCTTCTCTTGTTGTATTGGCAAATAAACAAGGAATAGAAACAACGTATGCTTGCACTTTGGTACTTTTAGCAACTGGCGAATACTGATAAATACGCTGTTTTTTACAAAAAAATCGCTCACCTGCCTTGGGCAGATGAGCGTGAAGTAATTGACTCTACATAAAGTAAAATCCGGTTTTGGGATGGGTAATACTATTATGTAATTACTCTTTTTTTGACGTAGTAATCGCTTGCAAGTGAGTTACTAAAACGTTTTTTTTGCGTTAAAAAAGGTTTAATTTTTTTAAATAAAATAAACAGTAATTATTTAATAATCAATTGATTATGATCTATTTATATTTTTAATTATTCATTTTTAATTATTCATTAACTTTACTGTATTATTATTTTTCCTACCTTAATGTTTTTAGCGTTTTGATTAATTCGGAACAAATATACGCCTGCTGAAAGACCGTTTCGAGCAAAATTAAATTCATTGTTATTGAATTTTTCGCTGCGTACTTTTTGTCCAAGCAAATCAAATAATTCAAATTCTAAAATTTCAAAACTTTCTCCACCTAATACAATTGTAGCATTTTCTGCAAACGGATTGGGATATATTTTTACGCTAACATGCTGATATTCAGTATTTTGAACCGTAAGTGTTTTTATAAAGTTCTTAAAATCCTTTTTTATTGTGTGCTTCGTAAGGTTCGTAGTAGCAGTTGGTTCGCCATCAAAATGAATGGTGGCACGATTGTAAATAATCGCTGCATCGGGTTTATCGCTTCGTTGCAAAATTTTAAATTTCACAAAACCATTTGCCAATAGAACATTGGCTGTGCTATCTGGTAGATTTATTTTATCAAAAGTGAACTGTACCACATTGGGCGAAGGAAACGTCAAAATATAATTATGACTGCTCAAAACTTCGTAAATACTTGTCGGGTCTAAAAATGAAGAAAGCGTGTCTATAATAGATATTTTTTCAATCGTTTTGCCGTAAGTATTTTTAAAAGAAATTTGATAATCAATTATCGTACTATCAGAAACAAAACGCTCTGCCCTAAAACCTTTCGGAAAACCAGTTTTATCATTTTTATTTGCTGCGCCTACACTCTCTTGCTTACAAACAGAAACAAAAGGATT
>JANMGN010000700.1:0-6258 GCA_031374645.1 Chitinophagales bacterium
GCAGCCAAACTCCTATCGTCGTGTGACAGCGATGTGTATTTGCAAGATGTCATCGTTTTTTTTGGTTTTCTACACAACTGCTGTAAATACGAAATTTTTAATTATAAATTATTCATTACCAATTAATTATTCACATCCGCAATCCACTGCTCTCGTTCGGTTGGCATTTGCCAAACGCAGCCGCTATTTTCGAGGCTTGTGAACATCGGAATCCATTCAGAAGGCCCTGCCGAAAGCGTCAAAATCTCGTAACGGCGCATTTGTAAAATAATATCCAAAGGATTTATAGTTACAGGACAGGCTTCTACGCAAGCATTGCAGGTCGTACAAGCATGTAATTCTTCGTTTGTTATGTAATCAAAAAGTGATTTCCCGTCGTCAAAATTACCTTTTGTAAGCGAGACACCTTCGGTACGAGCATCTTCACGAATATATTTAACGTCATTACTATCCAGTTTGTGACCAATTTCTTCGGCTCTATCTCGCACGTCCATCATTACTTTTCGTGGCGAAAGTTTTTTACCCGTCAAATTCGCAGGACAAGCTGCTGTACAACGTCCACATTCAGTACAAGAGTAAGCATCCATCACGTTTTTCCAACTCAGTCCCATCACATCTTTTGCACCAAATTCAAAGTCTGGCTCGCCCGAAGTTGGTGCAGCTTCTGCCAAACCAAGCATCGTTTTTACCTCGTTCATAATCTCAGGCATATTTTGCATTTCTCCTTTTGGCGTAAGTTTGCTAAAATAAACATTCGGAAACGCCAATATTACGTGCAAATGCTTCGACATAGGCAAATAATTTAGAAATACAAAAACCATCGCAATATGCAGCCACCAACCACAACGCTCCACCGTATGTAAAGCACTATCGCCAAGACCACCAAAAAGCATCGGTCCGATATTGGAACTCAACAATAAATTTCCAGTAGAAGGGTAATGCGAAGGCTCTAAACCTTGCAAAATACTATCCGCACCGTTCATCATAAAAATAGCGCAAACTAAAACGATTTCAAAAAGAAGAATCAAATTAGCATCTCGACTGGGCCAACCTTCGAGTTCTGGTTTCTGAAAACGAGCAATTTTCATTATATTTCTACGATACAAAAATACAAAAGTTGCTACAAAAGCCAAGAACGAAAGTATCTCTATCGTATTGATAATCAGCGTATAAAGCACACCTAAGATAGGCGCAAAAAAGCGATGTACGCCAAAAACGCCATCAATAATAATTTCTACCAATTCTACTTGTGTAAATAAAAATGCTACATATATAAACAAGTGAAAAACGGCAGGAATCCAGTTTTTGAACATTTTTTTCTGTCCAAAAGCAATCAACGCTACATTTTTCCAGCGTTCGCCAACATCGCCCGATATTTCTTCGTCTTTTCCCAATAAAATGTTTCTGCGTAAACGCATAAACTGCTTGTAGGCAAACCCAAAAGCTGCCGTCGTGACCAAAATAAAAATTAATTGTTGCATATTGTACAGGTTATTATTTTGAAGCAAAGTTATGAAATGTATTATAAAAACGGATAAAAACGCCAAATAATATTTTTTTTATACAAAAAAAGAAAATATTTCAACAAAAATTTTGTGATTATAAAAATAAGCCTTACTTATGCACTATTAAACTACATTACACAAAATTTTAAAAACCAAAACGTATGAGTAAAAGCTACTTCAATGAATCGAAAGTGTTGTTCATTTTCGTATTAGTGACCATAAATATCCTATTATTTATGTAACTATTTGGGTAAATTTTTACTTGAAGAAAACACTAAACTAAAAAAATGGGATAGAGGAAGACCAATTTTTTATATTAATTTTCACACTACAACTACACAAAACTAAGCATCAGCTGCGTTAAGCGCATCGTTGATGCTTAGTTCTGCATTTCTTAGTTTTTCTCTACAAAACGCAATCAATTCGCCCACTCGATTTACTTTGCTTACCATCTCGTCAAGGTCTTTTATATTTTCTTGTTGCAATTGCTGCATCAGGGTTTCTATTTCCGAATATGCTTTCGCATAAGTCATTTTTTTATCCATTTTAAACAAAAATTTTTGCAAAGATAAAATAAAAATGTAAAACTATGAAAAAACGTAATAACTTAGCGTATTTTATTTTGCCACTAATGTCACTAATTTTATTAAACCCTCGTTTTGCGAACGGCTGGTTTTGGACAGAAATTGAGTAAATAAAAAATATTTCTATTAATATTTCACTACCTTTGCGCTCTGAACAATCAAAAATGCCTTCATGTACCAATTTATAAAACCCTTACTTTTTTTACTTTCTCCCGAAAATGCACATCAATATACGATGCAAGCATTTCGCTTTGCCTTGCGTTTTCCTTTTGCGAAAAAAATATTTCGATATTTGTATTGCGTTGAAAATCAGGCACTTGAAACGAAAGTATTGGGTCTAAATTTTCCTAATCCGATTGGCTTGGCGGCTGGTTTTGATAAAAATGGAAAATATTTTGATGCCATGCAATACCTTGGTTTTGGCTTTGTTGAAATAGGAACAATTACGCCAAAGCCACAAGATGGAAATCCTAAGCCACGTCTTTTTCGTTTGCCAAAAGACCAAGCACTCATCAATAGAATGGGATTTAACAATGCTGGTGCAGATGAACTCGCTCAAAGACTTGCGAATCGTAAAAAAGACAATACCATTTTAGGCATAAATATTGGTAAAAATAAAAGTACGCCCAACGAAAATGCAGATGCAGATTACATCTATTGCTTTGAAAAACTTTTTCCTTACGCTGATTATTTTGTAGTCAATGTAAGCTCCCCGAACACGCCTGATTTGCGTGCGCTTCAAGACAAAAAACCACTTTTACAATTGCTTTCTACCTTACAAAACCTTAACAATCAGAAACTTACGCCAAAACCTATTTTATTGAAAATAGCACCTGACCTCAATGAAGAACAACTCGATGATGTCATAGATATTTTAAAAACAACAAAACTTGCTGGCGTAATCGCTACAAATACGACAATAGATAGAGCGCAACTAACAACAGATGCAGACTTAGTAAAAAATATTGGAGCAGGAGGCGTTTCAGGTTTTCCTGTAAAAAAACGCTCGACAGAAGTAATCCGTTTTTTAAGAAAAAAATTAGATAAAGAAGTCGTGATTATAGGTGTCGGCGGCATCAATACATATAAAGACGCACAAGAAAAGCTCGATGCAGGCGCAAATCTAATTCAAATTTATACAGGATTGGTCTATGAAGGGCCCAATATTGTAAAAAAATGCTTAGGATATTAAACTAACTGATTATCAGCTGAATTAATTACATATTTAATATTCGCATTATCTACAATTTATATTCATTATTTTACATTCATCATTCTGCATTACTATATATTATGAATATTTTAGAAACCATTATAGCACGAAAAATAAAAGAAGTAAAAGCGGCTAAAAAGCAACCTTTATTAGGACTAGAAAAATACGAAAAACGTACGCCAATTGCTATGCGTAAAGCATTTTCGGAAGCCAAATTGATGGGCTTGATAACAGAATTTAAACGACAGTCGCCATCAAAAGGAATTATAAATGGGACTGGAAAAGTAAAAGTCATCACGCAAGGTTATGTAGGCGCAGGCGCAACCGCTTTATCCGTTTTGACCGATAAAGATTTTTTTGGCGGCTCGCTCGAAGACCTCATGATTGCCAGAGAAGCTAATCCGAATACGCCTATTTTGCGCAAAGATTTTATCATAGATACTTTCCAAATTACAGAAGCGAAACGCTGTGGTGCAGACATTATTTTGCTCATTGCAGAGTGTCTGACAGAAACACAAGTCGCTGATTATGCGGCTTTTGCGAAAAATTTGGGCTTATCTGTACTCCTCGAAATACACAACGAAGAACAACTCGAAAAATACACCAAAGACATAGACGCAGTAGGAATAAACAATCGAGATTTAAAAACTTTTAAAGTTTCGGTAGAACATTCTTTGAAACTTTTACCCAAATTGCCCAAAGAAGCATTGGCAATTTCAGAAAGCGGCATCAGTGACCCTGTAACTGCCGTCCGACTGATAGAAGCTGGTTTTAATGGCTTGCTTATCGGCGAACAATTTATGAAAACGAACGACCCTGCCTCTGCTTGTGACGATTTCGTGGGCGAAGTAATGCGTTATCAGAATATGAAACAATCCAAAACGACACAACTACGAGTACCTATAAAATGGTAATTTTTAAGCAAAAAAGGAATATATATTACGTTTTCCACAAAGTTATGCACATCTAATTTTTTGCGTTGTGGATAACTTTGAGTAGTTCTAAAATAAAATAAATATCCCTCAAAAAAATTTACATAAAATGTAACTTTTTTACAACACATACTGTTACAGTAAAATAAACACTAAAGTAAATCGTTTTAAGTTAAACGCAAATGGCTTGAAAAATTTCTTGTAAAAAAAAATGCTTTTTTACAAATATAATTTTAAAAATCAATCCGATTTTTTCTATGTATTTTGAAGATTTTTTTTACATTTGCGGCTAAATGAAAAAAAGAGAATACTTTTTTTTATAACTCCTTGATAATCAACTTTATAAAATAGAACTGTAATATACATGAGGTCTAAACTATCACAATTCGACTTTGAATTGCCAAAGAATCTTATCGCTCAGTTTCCTTCCGAAACACGTGATGAGGCACGTATGATGGTCGTTAATAAAACGACAGGTACTATCGAGCATAAGATTTTTAAAGACATTTTAAATTATTTTGACGACGGCGATGCTTTCGTTTTTAATAACACAAAGGTTTTTCCTGCACGTATGTATGGACAAAAAGAGAAAACAGGCGCAAAAATCGAAGTATTTTTGTTGCGTGAACTCAATCACGATGCACGCCTTTGGGATGTACTCGTAGATCCTGCTCGTAAAATCCGTGTCGGTAATAAACTTTATTTCATGGACGATAAAAATCGGGAACGTTTGGTAGCAGAAGTGGTGGACAATACTACTTCTCGTGGTCGTACTATCCGTTTTTTATTTGAAGGAACAGAAGACGAATTTCAAAACGAGCTTATCGCATTGGGAACTACGCCTTTGCCTCGCTATATAGATAGAAAAGCGGACGATACAGACCGTGAACGTTATCAAACCGTTTATGCCAAGGAAATGGGCGCAGTAGCTGCTCCGACCGCAGGTTTGCACTTTTCTTCGCAGTTGCTGAAGCGTATGGAAATAAAAGGCATCAATTTTGCTGAACTTACCTTGCACGTTGGTTTAGGAACTTTTAGAAGTATAGACGTAGAAGATTTGTCGAAGCACAAAATGGACGCAGAATATTTCAAAATTTCTCCGCAAGCTGCCGAAATCGTAAATAAAGCAAAAGCTGCGGAGAAAAAGATTTGTGCAGTAGGTACTACCTCTATGCGCTCGTTGGAAACAGCAGTTTCTGCTGACGGAATGTTGAAAAATGCAGAAGGGTGGACCAATAAATTTATTTATCCGCCTTACGATTTCACTATTGCAGATAGCATGGTAACTAACTTTCACTTGCCGAAAACAAGTCTTTTGATTATGATTTCTGCATTTGCTGGTTTTGACCTCGTTATGGAAGCCTACGAACAAGCCGTAAAAGAAAAGTATCGTTTTTATAGTTATGGCGATGCAATGCTTATTATATAAATAATTAAAAATGAATAATTAAAAATGCAGTAAATTTTATAAATAATTGATAATCAAATATTTATATTACCAATCTTTCATTATTAATTATTCATTAATTCAAAATATTCTTATTAATTTTTAATTCAGATAAACATCATGTATTGGACAATTGAATTAGCATCATATTTAGAAGACGCACCTTTTCCAGCTACGAAAGACGAGTTAATTGACTTCGCTATTCGTTCTGGTTCTCCGTTAGAGGTTATCGAAAATCTTTCTGAAATGGACGACGACGATGAAATTTACGAAAGTATCGAAGAGGTTTGGCCAGATTTTCCACGCCACGAAGACTTCTTCTTCAATGAAGATGAGTATTGACACTCGCTCAAAAACGTCAGAAAAAACCTACAACGGCAGCTTGCCATTGTAGGTTTTTTTATGACAAGCACCTACTTATAATATTTTTTTATAAAAAAACTTGTCACAAAAATCAGATTTAAAATAAATGAAAAATTAATCTATTTTATTATATAAATACATAAATAATTGATTTTTAGTTATTTATGAAAAAATATATAATAAATAAATAGTATATTTTTTAGTCAAAAAATCA
>JANMGN010000725.1:0-7926 GCA_031374645.1 Chitinophagales bacterium
ATTTGGCTTTGATTATTTGCAAAAACAACCTAATATGCTTTGGTTTGGCATACTTTCGCTAAATGTTTTTGCGACCATGATGGTTTTTGTTTTCATAGGCTCAGGAATGTACGTGCGCTACAAACTCAATGGCGGAGGAGATATTTATGCCTTGGTAGATTTGTGTTATGGCATCGGAGCGATGTTTGCGGGCATCGCTATTCAGCGTATTTTTGATAAAATGAGCGTACCAAAAAGCATTATCATAATGACTTGGGCGACAGTTTTACTTTATACTGTTATGTATTTTTCTGCCAATACTTATATTTATTTGGCGATGATTTTTATTTTAGGCATCACGAATGCTGGTTCACGGGTGCAGCGAGTAGTGCATATTTTCCAGCACGTTCCCAATCAAATTTTTGGTAGAGTAAACAGTGCTTTTGCTTTGGCAAACGGCATTACACGTATTATTTTGATTTTTATTTCTTCCTTACCACTTTTTTTAAACGAAAATGTGAATAATATTTTACTCGTTTTTATCGTACTTTTGACCGTTACAGCGTTGATTTTGACAAAAATGAATAAGGAAGAATTATCCGTAGGAAAGGAATTATAGATAAACTAATTATTAAAAGTCATAATATTTATCAAATTATTTAAAGTAAAGCCAATTTGATTGTAATTTCAATACATTACTGTTTATTTTGATACGTTTGTCTATAACAGAATAGTTATTCTCCTTTAAAATCTATTTTGAATTTGCTTAAATCAGGTGTATTTTTCTTTTTCCGCTTACATTCGTAGTCATATATTACACGACCGAGGTTTGCAAAAAACGGAGTTCCTACAGTTTCATACTCGTATTTCCCATCGTTAAAAATACCATCTTCGTTGCTCAAAATGACTGCGGAAATCATAAATTCTACATTTTTTTCAAAATCAACAATGTACGCATTGTCAATCATGTAGCCATAAGCATCTCCAACTTTGTTGAAAATACGGATATTCTCGGGGCGATTGTCTTTTCCATCTCCGTACATAAAAAATTTACAATATCCGTCATAATAAGTGGTGTCATAATGCGGAAATTTACTTTCACGGGGAAAAATACCCATGTATTTATAGAGAAATTTGTAGTCGTCTTCGGTCAGTTCAAAGCGTTGTTTTACAGGTACAGTTTCTGGAAAAAGGATATTTTTCAAGAGCTTTTGTTGGTCGTGCAAAGAAAAATAATTTTTACCCGAAAAATCAAATTTTCCTTGTATCAAACTATCTTTACTATTCCAATAACCATTGCCTTTTAAAAGATGTGTTTGCTTGTTAATGTATTGATTTACAGATACTTGTTCGCCTTGTCGGTAAATAATTTGCTTGTTTTTATCAAAAAAAGTCATGGGTGCAGTAATGCGATTGTCTATACCAGGGATACTAAAACGGTGCATAATTCTGGTATTCGTCAAGCCTTTTTTAGCCAAATTTTCATTAATGTAATCCCGTCCTAAAAAATCGAAAAGATGATTGTAAGCATAATTATCGCTCACAATAAGTACCTCTTTGATGTCTTCTTCGATACTTGGCAACGCATTTTTTGCCAAAGGATTTTGTGACAGTGGAATTTGCATATTTCTAACAGAATCCATACGATAAACCGAATTTTTATCCAAAGAAGGAATAGTTCGTTTCAGTCGATTTATTTTTTCCAAAGCCAAAATCGAACACGCAAATTTTACAGTACTTGCAGGATAAAAATAAAAAGTAGAATCCGCATTGAACTCAAACGACTTGAAATGAGGTACATTTTGGGCATCACGATTTATTTGCGTATAAATAATTTGTACTTCGTAAGCCTCTGGATTTGCTAAAATCTTAGCAAATTTATCCTTATTTTCAGTTAAAAGCCTTGAAAGGACATTTCGTTGAGCCTTACTTGTTTGTATCAAAAAAACAAAAAAAACAAAGCAAAGGAGTAGTTTATTTTTCATGTGTTTTGTGTCTTTTTTTATTTGAAATATTGGGTATTTACTCATTATACGTATCAGGTAAATCATTTTCATACAATACCACATCGCCCGCTTGCGTGATACCTTTCAAGTGATTGATAGCATCAGTCAGATTCTTAGCGATGTAAGTTTTTGATTCTGGATAAGCCACTTCTTTCAATCCATCTTGAATAGGAATAGTTTGTTTTGGTCCTACCAAAACAACATAATCACATACGGCAGCAATTTGTTTCCCAAATTCCTTATTATAAGCATATTCTTCGTCCGCCAACTCAATCATACCTGGCGTAACGATGATTTTTTTATTGCCTTGTACTTTGCCCAAAACTTCTACTGCCATACGTGCGCCAGTCGGATTCGAGTTAAAAGCGTCGTCAATAATCGTGATGCCGCCAGGGTTTCTTTTGATTTCCAAACGGTGCTGTACTGCCGCTAAATTCCGTACAGCATAAGCGATTTTTGCTGGCGGAACTTCGAGTTCGTAAGCCACTGCACAAGCCGAAACGATGTTAGAAACGTTGTGTGCGCCTAAAAGTTTGGTTTCGAGTGTTTGTATTTTTTCGCCTTTTTTGTAAAGGTCAAAAGTCATTCCTGCGGCAGTATATTGTATGTTATCGCCACGAAAATCAGCATCAAGATTTTCTATACCATAAAATATTTTTTTACCATTATTATCAGAATATTCTCTAATCAACTCATAATCAGCATTTAATATATTTAATCCATTTGCTTTTATACTTTTGGGTAACTCAAAATTCCCTTGTTGTACATTTTTCATATCGCCAAATGTTTCCAAATGTTCTGGTCCGATAGCCGTCAAGATAGCGATAGTCGGCTGCACCAAATCGCAGATTTCAGCCACATCGCCCATTTTTTTAGCACCCATTTCGGCAATAAAAATTTCATGCGTAGGTTTGAGTTGTTCACGGATAATACGAACGACACCGAGCGTCGTATTTACACTTCCAGGCGTATGTAGCACATTGTATTTTTCGGCTAAAATCCTTGCCAAAAAATGTTTGACACTCGTTTTTCCGTAACTTCCCGTGATGCCAATAACCTTCAAATCGGGCATATTACGAAGGCGTTTTTTAGCATCGTCTATAAAACTCTGATTGATACTGTTTTCTATAGGTTGCAAAATCAAGCTCGCTAAAATCAAAATTACAAAAGAACCAATCGCCAACAAAGGCAATACTAAAAGTAAATTTGCCTCAAAATACCACAAAGCAGCAATCTCTAAAGCAAAAAGAATAGCTATCACTACAAAAAGACGTTTGACACGAGGCGTAATAACCAACGCTTTTTTAGGTTTATCTTTATAAAAACGATAAGCTGCAAAGGCGAAAATAGCAGTAAAAAATAGGTTTGTAAAGGTATTTGCGCCCAACAAAAATGGTAGCGAAGTGATGCCCAATACTAATGCAGCAATCTCCAAAGGCGCAAAAGCCAACTTGATATTTTTTTTCCACCAATCCCAATAACGGCTGATAAAATACGAATTTTGCTGCATAATGTGTACCTCACGTTTTGCTTTAAAAGCAATATACACGCAAAAAGATACCAAGGAAAGTATTGTCAAAAGCATAATTTTAATTTTAATTAGGCGTATAAAAATAATCGACAGTTTTTTGTCGTTGTAAAAATAACATAAGTAACTGACTAAAAGGAAGTTACGTTGTTATTTTTACAACGACTTCCCTTTAAAAAAATTTCGGTTATTTTAACCCAACTACTTGGTCGCAAAATTACGATTTTTATTTTTTTGAAAGGTATATAAAATAAAAATTTCTGGAATTTATTGGAAAATGGAAACGTAAAATTATCGTCTTCGCTCCATCAAATAACGAGAAATATCAGAAGAATCTATATTGGTATATTTTAGCTGCCAACCTCGGCGGCTAAAATAGTTGAGCAAATCCATATTGCTATTGAGTGTTACGACTTTTCCGTTATCGTCTTTGATGACTGGTCTTCGCCTAAAACTTTTTTGCCCGTAATCTATTTCTGCCCAATACAAATTAGTAGGAGCAAATATACTTGAACCACGAGCAAATAATTCGATGAAATCAATATCAAGCGCATTGATGTCAGTGTCATTCACGATGAGTTTTTGCGACTGAGAAAAAGCAAAATTTAGGTTAAAAAGGAAAAGCGAGAGTAAAAATATTTTTTTCATAATTAAAGATGTTTAGTACACTTACAATGACGAAAAACATTTGAAAAAGGTTGGTAAAATAAAAAAATCTTGATAATACACTGATTATCAAGATTTTATATTAAATGGCTGTGAGAGAAGGGATCGAACCTTCAAGGAGTGGTTAGCAAAAGTACAGGTGCGCGCGCTGGTGGTCAACCCCAAAATATACTAATGTTTGTCCCAAACTCTCCATCCCCGAGACAAGAGGACATGGCTGCCAAATTTCATCACCTCACAATTTTATGTAATGAACAAACTAAAAATGAATAATTTAAAAATGCTCGTTTGGATTGTAAATTACTCAATTATTTACTAAAAAAATGGCTGTGAGAGAAGGGATCGAACCTTCAAGGGGCGATTAGATTTTGACCGAAGCCAAAAATTTATTTCGTAATTCCCCATCCGCGAGACCAGCGGACATGGCTGCCTAATTTCATCACCTCACAATTTTTATTTTTAAGATATACTTCATTAGTAAAAGGAATAATACGTATCAAATATTTATTTTTATCCTTCGTTTTTTAGTTTTTCACTAAAAAGTATATCTTTGCACTTTATTTGGAACGACTATTGAGTTGGTCTATTGCTTTCTCGTTCAAAACACATCATCGTTTTGATGTTTTTGATAATGCAAAGATACAGTGATTTGCTCTTTAATTACAAATTTTTTAATAAAAATATTTAAAATTTACATTATTCATAATGTAAATATATTTTAATTGCGATATTCATAATTTTTATTTATTAAAATAAACATAAATTATCATTTTTGCAATTTATTATTATTTTATTGCATTTGATACTACTATTGGTAAAAAAAACAATATTTTTTACTTTTTTGATAACAAACAACCCTTATTTTTGCAAAAATGCAAAATTCAATCTTAACTATTCTCAACGAGAATAAAAGCAATTTTTTTCCAATACTTGGTTTAAAACTGAAAAAAGACGATTACTGTATCATGGATTTGAGTGTCTATAATACAGAGTTTGAAGTTCTTGATGTAGAAAGTTTCGAGGGACTTGAAGCACATATCAATGAAACTTTGATGGATAATTACGCAAAAGTCGGGATAGGTGGCTACGAAGAAAATCGCCCGATTTACCGCAAAAGCGATTTGTATTGTAAGGGTGGAGACGCTCCGAAACGTTGTATTCACTTGGCGATTGATTGTTGGACAGCGGCTGATGCAAAGGTTTTTGCTCCGCTTGATGGCGTGGTGCATAGCTTTCAAAATAATAATAATCCATTGGATTATGGCGGAACTATCATATTGGAGCATCGTCTTGGTGGTACATTTTTCTATACCCTTTATGGGCATTTGAGCGTAAAATCACTTGATGGTTTGAGCGTAGGTATGGCTATCGGAAAAGGACAAAATTTTTGTAGATTAGGCGAGCCAAAAGAAAATGGTGGCTGGCCTCCGCACCTTCATTTTCAGTTGATAACGGATATGTTGGGTTACAAAGGCGATTTTCCAGGTGTTTCTACCGAAGAACAAGCACCTTATTATATGAATATTTGCCCTAATCCTGCGGTATTTTTCCACGAATTGGGTAATATTGGTTTATAATCATTATTAACGTCGGAGAGGTTCAAGACCTCGCCGACGTTCAAAAAAATAACTATGCAAAATGCGTTTGTAAGTATCATCGGAGTAGTAAATACTCGACAGGAAGCGCAGCAGTTGGGCGTGTACTTGCAAAATGTCTATGCAGTGGTGGTAACTAATTTTCGTGATTTTGAGCTGATTATAGTCAATAACTCGATGTACGAAAAAGAAATCAATGATACGCTAAAAAGTCTTGATGAGCCAGTTCGCAAAAATGTTTTTTTATTAAA
This sequence comes from Chitinophagales bacterium, assembly GCA_031374645.1. GTDB lineage: Bacteria > Bacteroidota > Bacteroidia > Chitinophagales > Saprospiraceae > CANHEE01. The sequence goes on from JANMGN010000725.1 coordinate 6,026, forward strand.
TCTTTCCGCTATTGTAAATAAAAATCATGCGATGTTGGCTGGTCTTGACCGTTCCAATGGCGATTATACGATTATTTTCGAGTTTGATTTTCTGCATAATGCACACTTAATCAATGAGTTATATTTAAAAACACAAGAGCATTTTGATATTGTTTATCTGAGAGCAAAGACAAGAGAAGTTGGTTCGCAAAGTATTTTTTATTCTTTATTTTACTATATTTTGAGGAAATATTCAGACCTGCAAGTAGATGAAAAAGCACACAATACAAGGATTATTTCTCGTCGTGCTTTAAATTCTCTCCTTCGTTTGCGAGAAAATCTACGCTACATGAAAGCAATCTATGCTATTGTAGGCTATAAAAATGCCTCGATAGATGTAGAACAACCTTTGACAAAAGACTTAAACGAGAGTTTTGCAGAGCGTTTTCGGACTTCTATGATAGCGATTACGTCTTTTACCAATTTTTTGAGAAGCGTTTTGTTGTGGATATTTATTTTTTCGCTACTGTTTTTGATAGTAGTTATTTCAAATACTTTGATGGTAAAATTTGCTGGACACGACTTATTCGGTAAAGAACAACAGGCAATAAGTGGCTGGGCATTTACAGTCGTTTTGATGTCCGTTTTCTTCGCTATTACTTGTCTAAATCTCTACATTATGTCCATTTATCTTTCTAATATTTACAACGAAATAAAACAAAGACCTTTGTATATTATTGAAAGTATAAAACGATTTTAGTAAGATGCTTTAAAGCATAAAAAAAGCCACTTCGAGAAGAAGTGGCTTTTTTTGTAAAATAATGTAGACATTAACCGAAAGCAGCAAATACTTTATCGTTGCCATCGAATTTTTTTGTACCACTGTCAATTAGCATTACAATTAGGTCAATTAGTGCTAAGATTGCTCCAAAACCAAAAATAAGGTTCAACAATAAATACCATAAAATAAGAATTGGCTTACCACCAAGATATACTCTATGTATTCCTATACCTCCTAAGAATAAGGTTAAAAGTATCGCAATAATAAATTTAGAATCTTCTGCCTTTTTGATAGGAAGGTAGCTAACCAATTGAGTAATTTTTTTTTCTACTTTGGCTGCAAATTTTGCTACGATATTTTTCTTCTCCGTAACATTAGGAGTAGCTACTGAAGTCGTTTCAACAGCTGGAACATTCATAGCTACAGATTGAGTTGCCTGAGCTGTCATAGCTGCAAAGCAAAATACAGCCATCATCAAAAAAAGTTTAATTTGTTTCATCTTTAACATAAGATTTTAAAAGTTAAAATAATAAAGGATAATTTAGTAAATCAAAGGTATTACATTTATTCTGATAAATGTAATATTAGTGTAACTTTTTTTCATTTTTTTTGTGGTAAATAGGCATTAAGTAACGATTAAACTTTTTTTGAAAACATAAGTCTAAAGTAGTTGCAGCTAAATCTTAATACCTAAGTAGTTGGGCTAGAATAATCATAATTTTCTTAAAGGGAAGTCGTTATAAAATAACAACGTAACTTACTTGCAGTCAGTTACTTATGTTATTTTACAACGCCAAAAAAATTACCGATTATTTCTATACGCCCACTTACTTATATTTTTACTCATCATTTTATTTCTCTTTTATATGAAAAAAATACATATTTATAGTATTTTCACGTTTTTATTGTTCTTTTTAAACGTAAAAAAAACGGTGGCGCAAACAGACAGTATTACGGTATATGTTTTTTTATCAGAAACTTGTCCGATTTGTCAAAATCAAACCTTATCTTTACGGTCTTTAAATGATAATTTTGTTTCCAAAGGAATAAAATTCGTAGGTCTTTTTCCTAATATTCAAATGTCAGACACGTTGAGTATTGATAAATTTAAAAAAAAATATAAACTCAATTTTGAGGTACA
>JANMGN010000748.1:0-5550 GCA_031374645.1 Chitinophagales bacterium
TTATTTTGGTCCTTACACTTCCGTAAATCAAGTATATGCCATCATGGAAGTTGTGAAACAACTTTTTCCGCTTCGCACTTGTAATTTTCAGCTGTCAGAAGAAAATATTGAGCGCAATAAGTTTAAAGTTTGTTTGGAATACCACATCAAAAATTGTGCTGGTGCGTGTGCAGGATTAGAAGCAGAGGAGGTTTATAATGAAAAAATAAATCAGATAAAAAATATGCTCAAAGGGCATTTTTCTAATGTAAAGTCTTATTTAAAAAAAGAAATGATGACTTTTGCGGAAAATATGGAGTTTGAAAAAGCCGAATTGGTCAAACAAAAACTCGCCTCTTTTGAAGATTATCAAGGTAAATCTACGGTGGTCAGTACCACAATTAGCGATGTAGATGTGTACTCAATTGCTACTGATGAAAAATTCGCTTACGTGAATTTTTTACGTGTCAGCAATGGCACAATTACCGCTGCTTATACCCAAGAACTGACCAAAAATTTAGATGAAGAAGAACACGATTTACTCTCTTTTGCTATTTTAGAATTACGTCAAAAATTTGGTGCAAAAACCAAAGAAATAATTGTTCCTTTCGAGGTAGAACTCACTGAAAATGAGCTACTTATGACTATCCCTAAAATTGGCGACAAGAAAAAATTATTGGAGCTTTCAGAAAAAAATGTTCAGTATTTTTTACTTCAAAAACGCAAAGAGGAAATCAATAAAATATCGAAACAAACGAGTGCCGAACGCATTTTGCGAACGCTGCAAAAAGACCTCAGTATGCCTGATTTACCCATGCACATTGAGTGTTTTGATAACTCCAATTTTCATGGTTCATTCCCTGTTTCGTCTTGCGTAGTATTTAAAAATGCAAAAGCAAGCAACCGTGATTACAGACATTTTAATGTGAAAACGGTGCAAGGTCCTAATGATTTTGCTACGATGGAGGAGGTCGTGACACGTCGCTACAAACGGCTTTTGGCTGAAAATAAATCATTGCCACAATTAGTGATTATAGATGGTGGAAAAGGACAACTTTCTTCCGCTATGAAGAGTATTCGTGCGCTTGGTTTGGAAGGAAAAATGACCGTTATAGGTATTGCAAAACAGTTGGAAGAGATTTTTTTTCCTGACGATTCTATCCCAATTTATATCGATAAAAAGTCCGAAAGTCTAAAACTTATTCAACAATGCCGCAATGAAGCACACCGTTTTGGTATTACTTTTCACCGTGATCAGCGCAGCCGAGGTTTTACGGTCACAGAATTGACCAAAATTCCTGGTGTCGGTGATGCTACTTCTGAAAAACTATTGACGCATTTTAAATCCGTAAAACAACTCCGACTGGCAACAGCGGAAGACATCGAAGCAATAGTGGGCAAAGCAGCAACCAAAAAAGTATTGACTTATTTTAAGGATTCTGTGGAAACGATTGGGGAGTAAAAATATATCTACGTTAAAATTATGTAGTGCAAATATTGGACTTTAACTCAATATTCGCATCATAATTAAATAAAACAGCGTAGATTTAGTAAGACATCTTGTTGTGACTTATTTTAATAATTGCTAACTTTTAAAAAATCTGCTTGAAAAATTATTAATTTTCACAAAATATATACCACTTTTAAAAGCTGATATATCAATATCATAGATTTGGTTGATGAGTTTTTTGTCTTTTAAAACTGCTTGTCCTATACTATTATAAACAATCACTTCCGTCACTTTACCTTGCGGAATATCAAATTTCACCTTTAAAATATCCATAGCAGGGTTGGGATAGATAATAAAAATGTCACTTCTATTTTCTTCATCAACTTTGGAAATACATTGTACTCTTTCGGTTAAGATGGACGGTCGTACGATTTTTAGAGTAGCTAACATTCGTTCTTTTTGTCCATTTGTGAACATTATCATACAAGGATCATTCACATAGTCCATATAATTCATAAACATTTCACTATTGCTACAACCTTTTTGTGGATAAGTTGGACAGCCATTGTAAGGACTTAATTGTGCAGGAGTATCTGACACTTCGTCATCTGTGCCGCAATTCTCATCATCTGCCCAAGTGTGTTTTAATCCTAAGAAATGCCCTACTTCGTGCGTAGCTACCCTCCCTAATCCATATTTTAAATTTTTATTTATGCCAAAAAATTTTGGATGAATGATTATACCTATTTTGCTTGGAATAGTTTGTAATGGATAACTTGCCAAACCACCAATATTTTTTCCAATATTTACAATCCAAATATTAAGGTATTTTTCAGTATCCCAAGCGTTACTACCACCAAGCGAGGTATAAAATACTTTTTCTGTCAAAACAAGTGTGCTATCATCAGTATATTTCCTTATAATACCCGTAGTTGGATTTCCCAAAGTATCTTTTGCTGCTAAACAAAAGTGAATACCTACGTTTCCGATGTACGGTTTAAATTCGTCAGGTACTTTTGATAAATCCTGATTTTGAATATTAAAATCTCTATTAAGTGCTTCTATTTGAGATAAAATTATTTCATCACTAATATATTCATCTGATTTCTGCCAAAGATTATGAACTACGACAGCTATATAAGCGTCGCCCCTTATAGATGCTTTTTCTTTTAAGTTCAAAATACTATCTATTTTATTGTCAAGCAATTGTGACTTTTTTACGTCAATAATAAAAGTACCACAAGGCGCTTTTTGACCTTCGCAAAAAACACTTTTGAGAAGTAGAAAATAGAAGATAAAGAGTATTTTACTCATCGTACCAAGATAAAGTCTCCTTTTTTAATTTGTTTGATAATTTTTTGTTTTTGCGTATATTCATATTCAAGCGAATACGTATATACATCTTGCGGTAATGGTTCGCCTCGAAAAGTACCATCCCAATCTATATTTTGATTTACAATGTTTTCTACTAAAAAAACGTGATTTCCCCATCTATCATAAATTTGAAAGCGAGTTATGCTCAAATCAAAATAGCATTTGCTATAATAACGCAAGTCGTCATTTACACCGTCTTCATTAGGAGAGAATACATTTGGAAAGTAAATATTACAAGAACAATCCTCTTCCTTGATGTTAAGTATTTTGGGTATTGTTCCACAAGGTGTTGTAAGAGTATAAGCATACAATCCTCCATTTTTTACTTCTAAAATATTACTATTTTGTTTATCTTCCCATATATATTCTCCAATATCGGGTAATGTTATCTTAATGTTTTCACCCTTGCATAAAAAACTATCCTGTAATATATTGTCCGTAGTTTTTTTTATATCTATGACGTAAGTGGTATCTGAAATAATAGCACTATTGTAATTCATATTAACAATATATCTACCAGCTTTATTTATGGTTATGATACTATCAGTTGCGCCCGTATTCCACTGATAAGTAGATGTCAAAAATCGTTTACCTATTTTTCTTTTTTCCCCATCGCACAATAATATGGTATCGGGTAGCACATCACATTCATAGACCGCTACATCGTCTATGAAAAGGTAAGTTCTCGCACCAGTATATGTTTTACATTCATCAGTGTATTTGACCTTGCTGTTATTATTAAAATTACCAATTACCAAAAAAGACATTTCGCTTTCATTATTTTTATAAATAGTACTGACCCTATTCCATACTGGCGAATTATTAATTATTCCACTTTTGTTTTCTGCTATTTGTTTAAGATCATCAATAATAAAAAAATCTGTTTTTAAATATTTTTTTTCAGATAAGGCAATTCCAATTCCGTCAGAGTAACAGTTTTTAGGATCTGGATATTTGTTCACATTATTTGCTACCCAAAACTCTACAAAATACTTCCGACCTTTTTTAGTCTTCTGCAATAGTTCTACTTCTATGTATTCTCTTACATCATTCATAAGCCCAGGATTGAAATTAAATGAAATCATACCAGCGTAACCAAATCCTGTTTTTGCAGGTTGATAATTTAGTCCTTTATAACCATTGTAGGGTACTTTAGCAGAAATTTTTTTGTGACACGCATGATACAAATCTGGGGTTCCACCTGTTGGGTTAAACCAAGGATAGGCTAATTCTATTGGGCTCTCCTGCGAAGCGGAATCAATGCAACTTGTAAGAATTTCAAAAGAAGGGTTAGGCACTAAATTGATTTGTGAGAATATAATATTAGACCTATTGTATAAAAATAATAATATTAGTATTATCTTTTTCATCGTATAAAAATTAAAAAGCACTTCTCTTTCGGTCACAAGAGAAGTGCTAAGGTTAGTAGATTAGTTGATTACGGACAACTTTGAACTATGAATGCGAACGCCTTGCTGCGTTACATTTACCACATAGATGCCATTGCTAAGATCACTTATCTCATACTGCGTTTGTACACTATTGAATTGTTTTACAACTCGCCCTGTCATATCTGAAACAGATACTTTTATATTATTATCACCAGTTTCGATGGCAGGAATAGAGAAATAAGACATGGCAGGATTTGGTGCGACAACAATTGCTTGGTCATCCTCGGTATTTCTACAGCCCCAACCTTGCGGTCCCTTTTGAAAAAATGGCATCGGACTATCAATAGTTGTCCAACTTGTGTTACAACTATTCGTAATAGCGAATTGTACTTGATAACTCGGATTAGCACCTGGTCCAATAGGAGTGAATTCCCAGTTACCATTAGGCTTTTTCCAAACATCATTCAACAAATCAATTTGGGCAGGTATTTGTCCAGCAATCCAGCCTGTTGAAGCATAACGATTGCTTGTTCCAAATCCTTGTTCAAAAATTGCTACCCAGTAATGAGTATAGTTAAATGTACCTATCGTACTGATTTTTGGATTTTCCTCAAAACAATAAATAGGTGGACTAGAAAGATTAGGCGGCGGCGGCGTACCTTGTGTTTTTATCCAATTAAAAGCGATGTCATTTTGGTCGGTAGCACCAATAATTACGGTGTTGGAAGTAGTTACAAAGCCGTATCTACCAATTTTTCCAAGAATTTGTCCCAAGGCATCATCTACCCTAATAGAATTACCTTCACAGTTAGAAGTTATAATAGGATTTGGTACATCTACCGTTAGTCTGTAGCTACCATGGCTAAGTCCCACATATCTTTGCACTTTTCCAAAAAAAGTAGGTCCCATAGTACTTACTGTTGTCCAAGAAAGATTGGGATTTTGCTTTTGCAAAGAATATGTCTCATATAATGGTGTTTGAGCAGGATTTTTCAATACTCTTATACAACCTTTTGAAGCAATATACATGCTGCTTATATCAGGGTATACTGTTTCTGGAAACCCATTAAAGCTAAGGGCTACATCAATTGAGCTACTTGTGCAATTTGTTACCGACAATGATACATTAGCCGTAACTTGAGCTTTTGCTGCATTATAGCAAAAACATTGCAATAGAATTAGTAAAATATGAATTTTTTTCATAATTTTGCCTTTGTTAAATTTGTAATGGAATATAGGTTTGACCAGCCTATACTGTGACCGCAGTATAGGCATTTTATTTTGCGTCTATTTTGATAGAAGTATCAAAGTAGACAGTGAATAATGCATTAAGTATTCAGGCTAATTTAGCTTATG
>JANMGN010000775.1:0-1895 GCA_031374645.1 Chitinophagales bacterium
AAGCCAAAATTTTCCAATTGCGAACTACCGATTTTTAATAATAAGTCTAATGTATCTTGACGAATAGCGTAAAATTTTTGGATTAAATCTTGTATAGGCGTGCTATTGTGATTGGCGAGAAAGGTTGCGCCATTGGCTAAATCCGCTGGACGAAGGTCTGTCTTCCCATCTAAAATATCTTGTAAACGACCTTGCCAAAGCGGTTCAAGATCAATCAAATGTCCTATATTTTCTTTGATAGTCCATGTTTCTCCAATGCGTTTTTGCAAGATTTCTTCTGAAAAAGAAGTAATTTTACGCTCCAAGCGTAATGGTGTGCCTTCCAAACGCTCCAAAATCGAAGGAAAAATCAAATGTGAATTATCAAAATTAAACTTGCGCTCAAACCATTTTATTTGCTGCATACTTTATCTTTTTTTTGCAAAATTACTTTTTTAAATATAATTATTCGTTTATTTGCAGAAAAAATTAGGCTAAAATAAAGTATTTTTACCATAATGTCATTTTGAAATTAAATTAGCCTTAATCAATATTTTTGAAATGTCAGAAAAAATCACAATATGCTCACAATCAGCGATTTACTCCCATTTACCTTAGCAGCTTTTTTATTAGTTATTAGCCCTGGACCAAATATGATTTACTTGATTTCTCGTTCTATAACACAAGGACGAAGTGCTGGATTGATTTCTTTATCAGGTATTGTGTTTGGTTTTTTTGTACACGTAATTTTGGTATCTTTTGGTTTGACCGCCTTGTTACTCAAAATACCGTTGGCTTACACAATTTTAAAAATGACAGGTGTTTTTTACCTATTGTACTTGGCGTATCAAGCTATAAAGCCGAATGCTGAAAACATGTTCGAACTACAAAAAGGCTTGGATATTGACAAACCTGCTAAATTATTTTCTATTGGGTTTCTTACGAGTGCTTTAAATCCCAAAATAGCCGTTTTCTACTTATCATTTTTTCCACAATTTATCAAACCTGAGTTAGGTTCTTCTATGCTTCAAAGTTTGCAATTGGGCATGGTACAAATATGTACGAGTTTTACAATCAATTTTTTGATTGTAATTAGTGCAGCACGCATGGCTTCCTTTTTTGCTCAAAATCCAACTTGGATAAAAATCCAAAAATGGTTTATGGCAAGCGTATTGACTGCTATGGCGATGAAAATGGCAATTGAAAAAACGAAGTAATTTATTTTAAACAAAAAGCATAAATAATGGAAAAATCATACAAACGCTGGCTTATACAAGCTCCACTTGGCTTATCGATTATTGGCTTCGGAGCGTGTCTTATTGCCGAAGCTGCAATGGCAAAATACAGCGAACAACCTTGGTTTTGGTACGGAACACTGGCACTTTGCGTGTTCAACAGCGGAATTTGCATTTTTGGAGATGCTATTCTTTGGCGTGTACGTTATGAGAAATCGAAAGAAAAATAAAAGAATTGTGCTTTTATGGTACGTAAAAAATAAAAAATTCACACTAATGACAAAAAAGAAAATACTAATTTCGGGAGCGAGTATCGCTGGACCAACACTTGCTTTTTGGCTCAATCACTTTGGTTTTGAAACGACTATTGTAGAGCGAGCAGAAACGCTTCGGGTTGGTGGTCAAAATATTGATATTAAAGGTGCTGCACGAAAAATCGCTAACTTAATGGGCATCGAAGATGAAATTAAGGCAGCAAATACAGGAGAATTAGGTGTTCTTTTTGTAGATGAAAACGATAAAATAAAAGCCAAAATAGCACAATCAAATGACGGCTCTTTTACAAGCGAATTGGAGATTTTGAGAGGCGATTTGGCGCAAATTCTTTACAATCACACCAAAAAAAATGTTGAATACATTTTCAACAACCAAATTACGGCACTTAAAGAAACTCAAAATGGC
>JANMGN010000807.1:0-1953 GCA_031374645.1 Chitinophagales bacterium
CAATTTAGCGGGTTTTTACCTGATTTTACTTATCTGAAAAATATTAAAAAACTACATTTAGAAAACAACAATTTTTCTGGTTGTTTTAGAACAGCCCATGATAAATTTTGTAATCTACCTTATACATTGAGTTTTTTCGTAGATGGGTATAATTTTAGCAACAATCCAAAATTAAGTTGGAAAGGCGATTTTTCAGAATATTGCAAAATAAAAAATGCTGTCGGTGCGCCTTGCGACGATGGAAACACCGCTACAACTGATGATAAAATAGATGTCAATTGCTTGTGCAAAGGGCAATTGAAAATTGATACTTCGAGTTGTAGGTATCAAGATAGCTTACAACTCGTCACACTCTACAATGCCACAAATGGCGCAAATTGGAAGAATAAATGGGATTTAAGTAAACCGATTAATACTTGGTATGGGGTAGCTACTAACCCAAGTGGATGTGTTACCGTGATTGGGTATAACCAGTACTTAAATAATGGAAATATCAGTGGAAGTATGCCAAATCTTAATTTGCCAAATTTAACATTAATTATTTTACGAGGTAATAATTTAAGTGGAACGATACCAAATTTTGATAAGCTGCCCAATTTATCGACACTTGATTTATCTGTAAATAAGTTAAATGGCGCATTACCAAATTTTGATAAAACACCAAACTTAACATATCTGTCCTTAGAAGCCAATAAGCTAAGTGGAACGATACCAAATTTTAATTTGCCAAATTTAGTAAGGTTATATTTGAGCGGTAATCAATTAAGTGGAACGATACCAAATTTTGATAAACTGACAAATAGTTTATCACAAATATACTTACTATACAATCAACTAAGTGGTTGTTTTCCTGATGCTTTAAAAACAAAATGTGATAAGGATATTAATTTTTCTGGCAATCCCAAACTTCCTTGGCAAGGCGATTTTCAACGCTTTTGAAATGGCGAAGCCCAAACAGGCGCACCTTGCGATGATGGCGACACAAATACCAAAGATGATAAAATAGATGCCAATTGCGAGTGCAAAGGAACAAAAAATACACTTCCAATAGATAGTACTCAAAGCAGTATCCTTTGCGTTGAAAATTCAGCCAATAAACTCCCCGACCTCCTTACTCCCAATGGCGATGGCGCAAATGATTTTTTTGATGCTGGCGGAACCTTAAAAAGTAACGGCTGTACGGAAACAGACCTCGAAGGTGTACAATTGTCTATTTTAAACCGATGGGGCGAAAGGGTTTATGTAAGTGATATACTCAAAGGTTGGGATGGTCGCAATCGTAATGGCGAAAAATTGCCACAAGGCGCATACTATTATAGTATCGTTTTCGGGAAACGAAAACCACTGACAGGTGTAATAAATTTGTTGTATTAAGAAACAGCACATCTAAATCTTCCCCAAAACGGAAGACTTATTAGGTGTAGGTTTGCAATTGACTGGATGTTTTTATTTTGGCAAAAGCTTATTTTCAAAAAAGTGTATCTTGTAAAAAAAGGTACACTTTTTTTGTTGCTATAACTCATTGATTATCAGTGTTTTTTTTCAAATAAAAAATATTTTCAAAAAAATTGTAATTTTTTTCTAAAAGTATGAGTACCAAAATCGGGTTTATTCTTCTAAGAGATGTAAGCGCAAACAAACAGGCTTACAACTTAAATAAAAAAATATTCACAATTTAAAATTTTACAAAATGATCAAGAAAATGTTTTTCCCATTCGTATTTAGTGCTGCTGCACTTTTCGCTAACACTTCATTAGCAAACAACAATTCCAATCTTCCAACTCCAATTGGTATGGAAGACGCTAACTTTCAATTTGTCTTTGTAGATGCTGGTACGGCAGTGACCGTTCAGCTCATGGAAGAATTAGATGCGGCTACGCTTTCTGTTGGAAACGCCATTTATTTTGAAGTCTATAACGATGTGAAAGTGAACGGTAAAATCGTTATCAAATC